>JAFIEM010000208.1 GCA_020832555.1 Natronohydrobacter sp.
TAGGCACCACGACTCAGCGGCCCCGACGCTCTCGGGGCCGCTGGTTATTTGGCGCGGACCTACGGGGCCGCATCACGACAACCGGACCTTTTGGTCCAGAGCACACGGAAGACAGAAAGCATGGCACTCAAGTCGTATAAACCAACGACGCCTGGCCAGCGCGGGCTGGTGCTGATCGACCGTTCGGAGCTTTGGAAAGGTCGCCCCGTCAAGGCCCTCACTGAGGGTCTGACGAAATCGGGCGGTCGGAACAATACCGGACGTATCACGGCACGCCGCATTGGTGGTGGCGCAAAGCGTCTCTATCGCATCGTGGATTTCAAGCGCAACAAGCTTGACGTTCCGGCGACAGTGGAACGGATCGAATATGACCCGAACCGCACGGCATTTATTGCACTGATCAAATATGAAACCGGCGAGCAGGCTTACATCCTGGCCCCGCAGCGTCTGGCTGTGGGCGACAAGGTGATCGCGTCGGCCAAGGCTGACATCAAGCCCGGCAACGCAATGCCCTTCTCGGGCATGCCCATCGGGACAATCGTGCACAATATCGAAATGAAGCCCGGCAAGGGTGGTCAGATCGCACGCGCGGCTGGCACCTACGCCCAGTTTGTAGGCCGCGATGGTGGCTATGCCCAGATTCGCCTGTCCTCGGGCGAGCTGCGTCTGGTCCGTCAGGAATGCATGGCGACGGTTGGTGCGGTGTCGAACCCCGATAACTCGAACCAGAACTTCGGCAAGGCTGGCCGCACCCGTCATCAGGGCAAGCGTCCGTCTGTGCGCGGTGTTGCCATGAACCCGATCGATCACCCGCATGGTGGTGGTGAGGGCCGGACCTCGGGTGGCCGTACGCCGGTCACGCCCTGGGGTAAGGACACCAAGGGCCGCAAGACGCGCTCGAACAAGCAGACCGACAAATACATCCTGCGGTCTCGCCACGCGAAGAAGAAGGGTCGCTAATCCATGGCACGTTCAGTTTGGAAGGGCCCTTTCGTCGATGCTTACGTCCTGAAAAAGGCCGAGAAAGCACGCGAGTCGGGTCGCAATGAAGTCATCAAGATCTGGTCGCGTCGCTCGACCATCTTGCCGCAGTTCGTGGGCCTGACTTTCGGGGTCTATAACGGCAAGAAGCACATTCCTGTGAATGTGACCGAGGACATGATCGGCCAGAAGTTTGGCGAATACTCGCCGACGCGGACCTATTACGGGCACGCGGCCGACAAGAAAGCGAAACGGAAATAAGCCATGGGTAAAGAGACAAATCCGCGCCGCGTGGCCGAAAACGAAGCAATGGCGAAGTCGCGCATGTTGCGCACCTCGCCTCAGAAGCTGAACCTCGTCGCTGCCATGATCCGCGGCAAGAAGGTGGACAAGGCGCTGGCCGATCTGACCTTCTCGAAGAAGCGGATCGCGGGCGATGTGAAAAAGTGTCTGCAATCGGCGATTGCCAATGCCGAGAACAACCACGGTCTGGACGTCGATGAACTCGTCGTAGCAGAAGCCTGGGTTGGCAAGAACCTTGTGATGAAGCGCGGTCGTCCGCGCGCACGGGGTCGTTTCGGCAAGATCATGAAGCCGTTCTCAGAACTGACCATCAAGGTTCGCCAGGTCGAGGAGCAAGCATAATGGGTCAGAAGGTCAATCCGATTGGCATGCGCCTGCAGGTGAACCGCACCTGGGACAGCCGCTGGTTCGCTGAAAGCAAGGATTACGGCAATCTTCTGCTCGAGGATCTGAAGATCCGCGAGTTCATCAGTGAAGAATGCAAGCAGGCTGGTGTCAGCCGCGTGATCATCGAGCGTCCGCACAAGAAATGCCGCGTCACGATCCACACGGCCCGTCCGGGTGTGATCATCGGCAAGAAAGGCGCGGATATCGAGACGCTGCGCAAGAAGCTGGCAAATCTGACGGACAGCGATCTGCACCTGAACATCGTGGAAGTCCGCAAGCCGGAACTCGATGCGCAACTGGTGGCTGAAAGCATCTGTCAGCAGCTTGAGCGCCGTGTGAGCTTCCGTCGTGCGATGAAGCGGGCTGTTCAGAACGCCATGCGCATGGGCGCACTCGGGATCCGGGTGAACCTGGCGGGTCGTCTGGGCGGGGCAGAGATAGCACGGACTGAATGGTACCGCGAAGGTCGCGTTCCGCTGCACACGCTGCGCGCCGATATCGATCACGCGCATTCCGAAGCGCTGACGGCCTACGGGATCATCGGTGTGAAGGTCTGGATCTTCAAGGGCGAGATCATGGAACATGATCCGCAGGCCCGTGATCGCCGGCATCAGGAACTTCAGGACAGCGGCGGCGCTCAGCGCCCGCGTCGCTGATCCGTTTGAAGGAGAAACACAATGTTGCAACCGAAACGGACCAAGTTCCGCAAGCAGCACAAGGGCCGTATTCATGGCGAGGCGAAGGGCGGGTTTGACCTGAACTTCGGCAGCTATGGCCTGAAAGCTGTCGAGCCCGAGCGGATCACCGCGCGCCAGATCGAAGCCGCCCGCCGGGCCATGACGCGCCACATGAAGCGTCAGGGTCGCGTCTGGATCCGCATCTTCCCGGATGTGCCTGTCACCTCGAAGCCAACCGAAGTGCGGATGGGTAAAGGTAAGGGTTCGGTCGATTTCTGGGCCGCGAAAGTGAAGCCCGGTCGCGTGATGTTCGAGATCGACGGTGTGAATGACGCAACCGCACGCGAAGCGCTGCGTCTCGCAGCGATGAAGCTGCCGATCAAGACTCGCGTCGTCGCCCGCGAAGATTGGTGATCCGTAGGGTGCGTGCTCTGCACGCACCTTACCTTGACCCAGACATCCCGGCTCTATTGGGCCGGGATGTTTTCTTTCCCAGCAAGGGCCCTTGCCAAACTGGCGTAACACGCCTATAGCACGCGCTCATCCACCTCCGCCGGGAATCAGGGTGACCCTTTTTTGGGGGCCCTCCGGTGATTGTTGACTGAAGGAATGGCCATGAAAGCCGAAGATCTACGGAACAAGACCCCGGATCAGCTGCGCGATCAGCTGGTGTCGCTGAAAAAGGAAGCGT
>JAFIEM010000209.1 GCA_020832555.1 Natronohydrobacter sp.
GGTGTTGAGGTCGTCCATGTTCTGGAAACTGCGGGCGAGGAAGAAGTCCTGGCGGACAAAGCGGTAAGGGCGCTCCACCTTGCCTTTTGTCTTGGCCCGATAAGGGCGGCAGGCGCGTGGCAGCGCGCCGTAATGGGTCAGGAGCGCCACCAGCGAGGTGTTGTAGGTGATCACGCCCTCGGCGGTCTCGTCGATCACCGCCGTCTTCATCCGGTCGTAGAGCAGCTCCGACGGTGCCCCGCCCATCACGGTGAAGGCGTCGATGTGACAACGCATCACCGTCTGCAAATCCTGCGTGGCACAGAACCGCCCCCAGAGCCAGCGGCTGTGGCCGAGCACCATGGTGAACAGCCAGACGATGCGGGTTACGCCCGGCTCGTCGGTGAACTCCACCCGGAACTGCGCAAAGTCGACCTGGGCCTGCCGCCCGGCCGGGGTTTCGAACCGTCGCTCGAAGACCATGGACCTGGGCGGTCGGACCGTGCGCAGGTAGTCGGTGACGGCGGTGTAGCCGCCGCCATATCCCATCCCGCGGATCTCGCGCAGCAGTCGCCGACCGGACAGATCCGGAAAGGCCAGGATGCGCTCGCGCAGGTAGCCCTCGAAAGGCTCGAGCAGCCGCGGACGTGGCTGGCGAGGTCCGTAAACCGGCGCCGTGAGGCCGCCCTCCAGATGCCTGCGAACCGTCTTGCGGTCGAGGCCGAGCTTGCGCCCAATGGCAGAGATCGACAGGCCCTGCCGCTTCAAATCATGAATCATGACAACTTCCCCAAGTCTGACCACCCACATGCCTCCCATCTCGGTTGGCACGATCAGGTGGAAGGATGTGGCCGTTGCCAACCTGCGGGGGGCATGCCCCCCGCAGGTTGGCGCTCAAGCCCGCAAAACTGGGGAATTTTCAAACGGCACTTTTGGGGAGAATACGTCCGGCACTAACATGCGGCAAAGCTCCGAGACTTTCGCCCCGGCCGCATACTCCTGCAGGATCCCCACAATCTGCTCTTCTGTGAAACGTGATTTGCGCATCGTCTGTTCTCCTTGTTCTGACGAACGTTACAAGAACAAACTCTCCTTTTGAATGGCTCGGATTCTTGGGGGCAGGTCACTTCGCGCAGACAGGGCAGTCAGACCGGACGGATAACCTAGGCTTTGCGGGCCGCGCCGACCTGACCTATCGCCCGAATGCGACCTCAAGCTACCGCGTTGGACTGCGCGAAGATCGCACCCGCACGGATGATCTGTCCGGGGCCGCCCGGCGCAGCATCAGCTTTGGCGCTGACCGCAAGATCAATGACGCGTGGTCCGCGACGACCGAAACCGTGATGGGCGGCATTCGTGAGCAGCGCTCGCTGACCAGCACCTATGGGGTCACCTAGCGCCATGGGCATATTGTCGAAGGGCAGGGCGTGAAGCAGGGCGTCCAGACGATCAAGCCGCTTGTCTTCCTTCGCCATAACGGGCGCTCCTTCTGATAAGCCCCTTGCCGTGGATGGAGCGACAAGGGATGAGGCTCGCCACGGTGATAAGATTCAAGTTTTTCTTGGTCAAGGACAGGGGTTTCCCAGTTTGAACCATACCGGGCAGACCATACGTGATAAGGGTAACCACGTGTCGCATCATGCTCGCAATCGATTTGGCGGCTCGATTCGATATCGGGTCATCGGTGCGAAATAGTGTCCAAATCCTGTCCCCGCAACCAGTTTCCAAATAAAACAAACACTTGCACAGCCCGGCCATTGCCGGGCCTTGTTGCGTTCAGACTTCGTGCGCCACCGTGGGGCGAAACACACGCGGTTGGCAGCCTCCCGCTTAAGTTATTAATTCGTTGAAGGTTGCCTGTAGCCGCGCATCAATGGCAGCCCTTTGCCCGTCACCGATCAGATTAAGAAATGCGATCACCTGTTCGTCTCCAAGCGCTAGCATGAAGCCTCGTCCATCCTGCGCTGCGTCTCGGCAACGTGCGCACAGGAGGCCATAGTCCTTGACTGTGCGGTAGAGTAGCATGCCGAGTTGACCACGGTTGACAGCGAAGCGGCCAGAGAGCTGATCTAATTCTGGATTGTGCTTCCAGTGTTCAGCCAGGAAGTCATAGAACGCCAGCAACACCTTGCGGTCTTTGACCAGCTTGGCAACGGCCTTTTCGTATTTCACGCCATAGGTTTCGACGAAGAAATCGAAGGCTGCACCCGCCTCGCCCTTGGTTTCGGCTTGCCAAATGTCATTTAGATGCCCCTTGGCTTTGGCTTGCACCGATTTGGGCATCGTGTTCAGCACATTGCCCGTCTTGTGGAACCAGCAGCGCTGTTCACAGGTCGCCCCAAACACCTCGCGCAGCGCTGCCCAGAACCCAAGCCCGCCATCGCCGACAGCCAGATCGGGGCCAACCCCGGTCATGACCTCGCGTTCTGGCAGATGGCCATGCCGGACGATACGCGCATGTCCCTCGGGCGTCGTTTCATTCGAAAACTGGGCAAGCAACGCGCCCAGTTCCGCCTCAAGCGCCTGTTCAATCAGCTGACGCGCGCCAGAACGGATGAGATCGGTCAGCGGATCAGCGGAAAATCCGTTTGGATCAGGTAAGGCTGTAATGGTATCTTCTCGCATGTGGCATATCCCTTTCTCGGCAGAGAATTGACGGTGTCTTGAACATCGCCTTGAGATGCCGCCCCTCAGGGCCATCACCAACTTTCAGCTATTTCTCCATACTAACTTCCGGGATGTGACAATTACTCATTTTTAAAAACAAAAGCTTTTAAGAATTCGGGAGAAGATTGCGTAAGTGCTCCCCGAATTTACGCTGCACCTCAGCCTCAAGGCGGTCAGCGGTGATCAACCGGTCTATCGAGGAGAGTTCCGCCATGATGACCTTGCTGGTGGCGGAAATCTTGCTGCTGTCAGCCAGAACTACCGTTTGCCGCGCGCGATTGGGCCACGCGCGCCGCCCATGGCGTTAAATGAAATAAAAAAAAAAAACCCCCCACTCTATAAGGTTTTGGGGGGGGGAGATAATTTGAA
>JAFIEM010000238.1 GCA_020832555.1 Natronohydrobacter sp.
CACGCAGTGAGCTGAAATTGGTCCCGGTGCCGGAACCATATTTGAACAGGCGCGCTTCGCGCACCCAGAGGTCCATGATCCCACCCTCGTTGACCAGATCATCGCTGACAGACTGGATGAAACAGGCATGGGGCTGGGGGTGTTCATAGCTGGATTTCGATTTGACCAGCTTGTGGGTGAAGGGATCGACATAGAAGTGACCCTGCGACGGGCCGTCAATGCCGTAAGCCCAATGCAGGCCCGTGTTGAACCATTGCGGGCTGTTGGGCGCGGCCATCTGCGCGGCCAGCATGAAGCGCATTTCGTCGAAATAGGCACGGGCATCGGATTCGGTGGCGAAATAGCCGCCCTTCCAGCCCCAGTAGCACCATGCGCCCGCAAGGCGATCAAACACCTGCTTGGCCGAGGATTCGCCGACATAGCGTTCGTCTTCGGGCAGGTCTTTCAGCGCGGCCTCGTCGGCGACCGAGCGCCACAGGAATTCCGGCACGCCCTCTTCCGCGACGCGCTTGAGGCGCGCGGGAACTCCGGCCTTGCGGAAATATTTCTGGGCGATCACGTCGGACGCGACCTGGCTCCAGCTGCCGGGCACTTCTACCTTGTCATTGCGGAAAACAACCGTGCCATCCGGGTTGCGGATTTCGGAAACCGTGGTGGTGAAATCCAGCGCCGCATAGGCGTCTTTTCCTTCTGTGGTGAAATGCCGCTCGATGATCATGGTGCCATGCCCCTATCTTGTCACTGACCCGAACCCTCGGGTGAACCTAATTCCAGATGGGAAGAGAACACGCGCAACCAGCGGCTAAGAAGCCGGGATCATTGGCATTTCCTGCGCAATGAGTGCTGGTGACGGTTCCTGTATCCCTGTCCCGCGCGCCACTTGGTTGCTTTGTGCTTTATACCAGATTTAGTGGTTGCCCTGAGGACTTGCACAATCTGGCGTATGGAGGGGGGACTCGTCAACGGAAAATTCACACCTTGGGGCATGAAAATTCGCTTGACCCTGACGCGTTCACGCTAAGCCCTTGAGGCGACTCGAAAGTTAATGAAACGACACCCGGAAAACCAAAAAACCGCGATCCGAAGATCGCGGTTTTTTTGATTGGAGCGGGCGATGAGATTCGAACTCACGACCCTAACCTTGGCAAGGTTATGCTCTACCCCTGAGCTACGCCCGCCCCTTTGACGTGTCGCGGATTTACAAACTCTCCCCACGCGCTGCAAGAGGAAAACGCCATTTCGTCTGTGTTTTTTTCCTGCCCTCTCCGGGCGTCTAACGCAAGCTTAACGAATGCTGCGCAAACTTGGTGTGAACCCGGTGCCGGGTGCAGATTCGGCACCTGCCACGCAGCGGAGGGGGACGTGATGGCGCAAGGACAATCGCAACACTGGTTGCGCTCGGGATCGGCCCGCGCGACCCTGCTGGAAGATCTGCGCGTGCTGCGTCAACTTGAGGGCGTGATTGACAGGCTGGATAGTTACGAGACAGAGGCCCCGAAGAAGCGACTGAGCCTGAGCCAGATGGCGCAGCGGCTGGATGCCGGGTTTGACCGGTTCCGCAACGTGTCGCAGCGCTGAGGGTCAGTCGCGGAAATTGCGGCTGTCCTTGATCTGGTCCCAGGCCCAGACCACTTCCTGAAGCCGGTCCTCGTCGGTGCGCGCGCCCGCGTTCCGGTCAGGATGCAGGTCTTTCACAAGGCTCTTGTATTGCTTGCGAATCTCGCCGCGTGACCATGTGTCGCGCGCGTCGAGGATTTCCAGCGCCTTGCGCTCGGTCGGAGGCAGTTTGCGGGTGCCGCCCATCGGCGAGGCGCGGCCGGGATTCTGCGTGGCCTTTTCGCCCAGCACCTGATGCGGGTCTTCGATGCCCAGACGCTGCCAGGCCAGCCGCTCGTCATCGCGGCCCAGCGGTTTGGTGGCGCGGCCCCAGACGCGATCACGCTCCATTTCGTCCAGCATCTCGGATTCGGTCTGCCCTTCGAAATAGTTCCATTTCAGATTGTATTCGCGCGCATGATCCTTGCAGAACCAGAGGTATTCATTCAGCGCATCAGAGGATTTCGGACAACGATACTTGCCGTCCTCGGTGCAGCCCGGATGCTCGCATTGGCGCACCGATGTTTCCCAGGCCCCTGACATGCCGCGACGCCCGCGCGCGCGCTTCTTTTTGTCGGCCGAGGCGCGAATGTCGAAATCAAAGAGCGGTTTGCGGTCCATGCGACGTCCTGTCTGGTCTTGTGCCTTACGCGATCGAGCGAAAGCGGTCCGGGGACTTTCCGACTCGGAGGCAGCAGTCTATGTATCTTTTGCAAATGTTTGAAGGGCCAAGGGAAAGCAGATGCGTATTTGTGATGAAATCGAACAACGACTGCGTGCGGCTTTTTCGCCCGAGATGCTGAAGGTTGAGGATGACAGCGAAAGTCACCGTGGGCATGGCGGCTGGCGCGAAGGGGGAGAGACGCATTTCAACGTCTTGATCCGCGCACCGCAATTCGCCGAGATGAGCCGCGTCGCGCGGCACCGCGCTGTGCATGCTGCACTGGGCCCTGACCTTGTGGGCCGCATTCATGCGCTTGCGCTTGACATTCAGGGCTGAGACGCACGCCTAGCGCGAGTCGTCTGATCCGGTGGCTTGCGCGCGGAACATCGGTTCGCGCCGCGTGTCATAGACCTGCTTCTCGGCGTTCGGGCGCTCCAGCAGGACCGGGTCGGACCGTTCCGTGCGGGCGGGCGGGGCGACAACAGGCGTGACAGGGGCCGCGTCGCGTTCGCTCAGATGCTCGGCAAGCGCTTCGGCGCTGGGGCGGCGGAAGATCATCAGATGGTTTTCGACCACGACCGATCCGCGAAATCCCTTGCGTTCATCGCTGGGCAGGGTTTCGCTGCGCCAGAACTCCCAGCCTTCGGCCGCGACTTCGTTCAACAGTTCGGTAATCGCATGGGCAAAACGTTCTGCAGGCGTTTTCAGGCCCTTGACCTTGCTGCCCTTGCGTGGGGCGGGAAGGG
>JAFIEM010000210.1 GCA_020832555.1 Natronohydrobacter sp.
TCTTCAACCAGCTTGTGGGCGAGATCACCCCCGACAAGGGCCAGATCCTGCTTGCGGGCGAAGATGTGACCAACCTGCCGGTTGCCCGGCGTGCGCGCCGCGGTCTGTCGCGCAGCTATCAGAAGAACACGCTTTTTGACGGGCTGACGGTCGAGGAAAACCTGGCCCTTGCCGCCTCGGTGCATGCGGGTGTGGCGATGACGCTCTGGCGCGATGCGCTGCAATCGCCGCAAGTGCGCGCGATTGTGGAGGAAGTCGCCGAACAGGTGAACCTGATGCCGCATATCCACGCCAAGGTTTCAGAAATCAGCTATGGGGTGCGGCGTCAGTTGGAAGTGGGCGTGGCGCTGGCCACCAAGCCGCTTGTGCTGCTGATGGACGAGCCCACATCGGGCGTTGGGCCAGAGATGGCAAAGGGGTTTCATGATCTTCTGGCTGGACTGCCGCGCGATCTGACCCTTCTGATCATCGAGCATGACATGGATCTGGCCTTTGCCGTGGCCGATACGATCACTGTGCTGAATTATGGCGAGGTCGTCTTTGACGGTCTGCCCGAAGAAGCACGCGGATCGAAACTTTTGCGCGACATTTATCTGGGAGCTTGGGAAGATGCTTGATGTGACGGGACTCAATGCCGGATATGGCGAAACGCAGGTTCTCTACGGTCTGTCCGTGACAGCAAAGCCGGGCCGCGTGCTGGCTATTCTGGGGCGCAACGGGGCGGGCAAGTCCACGACGCTGAAAACCATCATGGGTCTGCTGCCCGCGCAAGCCGGGGAAATCCGGTTTGATGGCAAAGCGATCAGTGGCGCGAAACCCTATGACATTGCCCGCGCAGGCATCGCCTATGTGCCAGAGACGCGCGACATCTTCCCGTCACTGACCGTGCGCGAGAACCTTGAACTGGCCGCGCGGCGGTTCCCTTGCGCGGATGGTGGCTGGACCATGGAACGGGTGCTCGATCTCTTCCCGCGTCTGGGCGAACGGATGGAGAATGGCGGGATGGAACTGTCGGGCGGTGAACAGCAGATGCTGGCCATTGCCCGCGCGCTCTTGATGAACCCGCGCCTGCTGATCCTCGATGAACCGACCGAAGGGCTGGCGCCGATCATCGTCAAGCTGATCCATGACAAGTTGCAGGAGTTGCGCAATGACGGCCTGCCCATGATCATCGTCGAGCAGAATTTCGGCTTTGCCACATCACTGGCTGATGACGTGGTGATCGTGTCGAAAGGGCAGATCGTCTGGACGGGTTCTGCGCAGGACATCCGCGCGGATGAGGGTGCGCAGCATCGCTGGCTGGGTGTGTAACCGCAAGGGGGGCAGGTGATCTGCCCGCCCTCAGAAGCGCTTTTTCGCAACCTGCTGCGCAATCTTGATGAAATTGCTGACATGCACAGACTGATCATCCAGCCGTGTATTGACCGACAAAGACGTGCGCGCGATTTCCGGCTCGATCTTCAGGAATTTCACCCCGTTGCGCTTTGCCATCGCCACCGATTCCGGCACGATGCAGACCCCTTCGCCAATTGACACAAGGCTGATTGCAGTCTGCAAATCCATGCACCAGATCCGCAAGGGCACTGTGAAACCCGCATCCTCGCAGGCTTTCAGCACCATATCGGCATAGCTGGGGCGCGGAAATTCGGGATAGAGGATCAGATGATGCGTCTGCAGCCGTTCCAGCTTGGCCACTGTGCGCGATCCCGTGTCGATCCCGTCGGGCAGCGCGAGGATCAGCTTTTCTTCCAGCAATTCGCGGGTCAGGAACTCGCTGTCCTGAAGGGCTGGCCGGGCAAAGGCCACATCAATCTCGCGCGCGACCAGGGCCCGGTGAAGCTGGGCGTTGTTCATCGGCATCAGGCTAAGATTGACCTCGGGGTAATGCGCCCGGAAGGATTTGACGATATTCGGCAAAATCCCGAATGTGGCCGACCCCACAAAGCCAATGCGCAAGCGCCCTTCGGCCCCCTGCCCCAAGCGGCGCACTTCCAGTTTCGCATCTTCCATCTGCCGCAGGATCGACCGGCCCCGTTCCAGCAGACGCTCGCCCGCTTGCGTAAGCGTGATCGAACTGCGACCACGATTGAACAGCACGGCACCCAGTTCATCCTCAAGCTGCTTGATCTGGCGGCTGAGCGGGGGTTGGGCCATGTCCAGCCGTTCGGCGGCCCGCCCGAAATGCAGATCTTCGGCCACGGCAATGAAATAAGTCAATTGTCGGAAATTCATCGACGCCCCCCGAGGTTCGCAAACAGTAGCCGGTTCCGGCCATAAAAAAAGCCCCCACTTGCATGGGGGCCTCCAGTCGACAGGGAGATCAGGATCATTCCGCCGCAACGGCCTTCTGGCAGGCTTCGGCTTTCAGCGTGAAATCGAAGCTGAAATGCAGGTCCGTGCCCATGCCTTCGGGGGCGGGGTTGAACTTGCCGATCAGGCTGTCCTTGACGGCAAACACGCTGTCATCATGCAGCCAGTCGCTATCGGCGTCATAGATCTGGCTGATCAGCGGACGGTAGCCGGGCTTCGAGATGATGAAATGCATATGGCCGGGGCGGTTGGGGTGATGGCCCATGAAGCGCAACAACTCGCCCGCAGTTTCGTTGTCGGGGATCGGATAGGGTACAGGGCGCACTGCGACAAAGGCGTAATGGCCGTTCTCATCGGTTTCGAACCGGCCGCGCAGGTTGTATTCCGGCTGGTCGGGGTCAAGGTTTTCATAGACGCCATTGGGTGCATCTTCCCACACATCCAGAGTCACGCCCGCCAGACCCTTCCCCGACGCGTCGCGGATATGGCCTTCATAGTAAACCGTTTCCTCGTTGTCGTAATGCTTGAGGATCGTGGACGCGCCTTTGGGCAACACCGGCGGGTTTTCACGGTAGAACGGCCCCAGCACTGTGGATTCGCTCTCATTGCCATCGACAACATTGGTCAGCATGTCGACCAGCACTTCCACACCCAGAATATCGCCCAGCAGGA
>JAFIEM010000211.1 GCA_020832555.1 Natronohydrobacter sp.
GAATAGACCAGGCTCAACCCGTCATCGAGCACATCGGTCAGGCAGACCGCGCTCAGGCTGCGCTTGCCCGTCTCCGAGGTCTGGACATATTCCAGAACCCGCGTGCGCACCGGGGTTTCCTCGATCATCGCGGCGAACTCGAACACATCCATATCCGCCATGCCGCCATCGGCATGGCGCGCATCCAGATAGCGGCGGAACAGATCGAACTGATCCTCGGTCGCCCAGGCGCTTGTCACCTGTCGTTGCAAATGCCGGTTGCGCCGCAGGATGCGCCGCTGCGACCGGGTGGCCACGAAATCGGCAACCCGGATTCGCGCCGACAGGCACGCGTTGCAATCCGCGCAGGACGGACGATACAGCACATTTTGCGAGCGCCGGAATCCCTGCTTGGAGAGCGTGTCATTCATCGCCTCGGCCTGCTCGCCCTGAAGCGCTGTGAACAGCTTGCGCTCCATCCGGCCCGAAAGATAGGGGCAGGGCTGCGGGGCAGTCACATAAAACTGCGGAATCGTGGGCAGGCTATGGCGCATCATATCAACTCGTCAGACGGCAATGACGCGCAGAGTAGCAAGGCTTTTGCCCTTCGCCAAGCCTTTGAAACCGCCTTATTCCGGCGCGACCTTGTGCAGCATCGTCGTGCCCAGAACCGTGTCATGCAGCCCCTGCCGATAGGGGGTGACAAGGATCATCACGATAGAGGCGATCTGCGCGGGAAACACCGTCCACAGCCCGGCATGAAAGGCCGAATAGTAGAACGCCGTCAGCGCATCGGGCGCGCGCCCGTCCAGCCCGCGCCATTTCAGCGCCATCAGCATCATTCCCAGCGTCGCGCCATAGCGTGACAGCATCACGGTGCGATAACCGATCGAGACCGCGGCAAACAGCACCGGCAGGAAAAACGCCCCCATGAACAGCGTCAGCGCCAGCGCGACCAGGGTCAGAACCAGCGTCACGACCAGATCAATCGCCCAGGCGGCAGAGCGCTTGAACGGCACATCGGCATAGAATTCCGGCTGAAGTTCCGGGTCAGGCAGGCTCATTCCACAAAATCCGCAAGCGTTGCTGTCGTCAGCGACATAAGCACTTGCGGGTCGATTGAAAAGACATGGCGCGGCGTCCCCGCCGCTGCCCAGACCGTCGCGAAATCCATCAGGCGCGGGTCCATCCAGATGGGCGAGGGGGTCAGATGCCCCACTGGCGACACGCCCCCGATGGCAAAACCCGTGGTCTCGCGCACCAGTTGACCATCCGCGCGCACCAAAGCCTCACCCGCCAGCGCGGACGCTTTCCCCGCGCAGACCCGGTTGCCGCCTGCGGTCAGGAACAGCCGCACCGCGCCCGACCCTTCGCCCGCAAAGATGATCGATTTCACGATCTGATCGAGCGCGCAACCGCAGGCTTGCGCCGCCTGCTCTGCCGTGCGCGCCTCTCCGGCCTCGAATGTCGTATCCGGCAAGCCTGCCTCAAGCAGCGCCTGCCGGACACGTTTCAGCGATTTGCTCATCAGTCCAGGCTGTCCAGCACCTCGCCCAGCGTGCCGATCAACTGGTCGATATGGGCTTTCTCGATGATCAGCGGCGGCGACATGGCGATGATATCCCCGGTCGTGCGGATCAACACGCCCTTCTCATAGGCTTTCAGGAAAGCTGAAAACGCCCTCTGCGTCGGTGCGCCTGCAATCGGTTCCAACTCCACCGCGCCGATCAGCCCCATATTGCGAATGTCGATCACATGGCGACGGCCCTTCAGCGAATGCACCGCCTCTTCCCAATATGGTGCGATTTCGGCGCAGCGCTCGAACAACCCATCCTCGCGATAGGTTTCCAGCGTCGCCAGACCAGCCGCCGAGGCAATGGGGTTCCCCGAATAGGTATAACCGTGGAACAGTTCGATCATATGCTCTGGCCCGGTCATGAACGCATCATGAATTTCCGGCGTGGTCAGCACAGCCCCCATCGGGATCACGCCATTGGTCAGCCCCTTGGCGCAGGTGATCATGTCGGGCAGCACATCGAAATGCTGCGACGCAAAGGGGCTGCCCAACCGCCCGAAGCCGGTGATCACCTCGTCAAAGATCAGCAAAATACCATGCTTCTTCGTGATCTCGCGCAGCCGCTGCAAATAACCCTTGGGCGGGATCAGCACGCCGGTCGATCCGGCCACCGGCTCCACGATCACTGCCGCAATCGTATCGGCACCATGCAAAGCCACCATCCGCTCCAGATCATCGGCCAGATGTGCGCCATGCTCGGGCTGGCCCCTGGTCCACTGGTTTTCCGGAATATGCGTATGCGGCAGGTGATCGACCCCTACCAACATCGCGCCGAAATGACGGCGATTGTTGACGATCCCACCGACCGAGATCCCCCCAAAATTCACGCCATGATAGCCGCGTTCCCGCCCGATCAGCCGCGTCTTGCTCGCATTACCGCAGGCGCGGTGATAGGCAATCGCGATTTTCAGTGCGGTTTCCACGGACTCCGACCCGGAATTGGTGAAAAACGCATGATCAATGCCGTCCGGGGCCAGATCAACCAGCCGGTTCGCCAGTTCAAACGCCTTGGGGTGCCCCATCTGGAAGGCAGGCGCATAATCCAGTTCCGCCGCCTGTTTCTGGATCGCTTCCACGATCTTCGGGCGCTTGTGGCCCGCATTGCAGCACCACAGCCCCGCTGTGCCATCCAGCACCTGCCGCCCGTCGGATGTGGTGTAGAACATCCCCTCCGCCTCGACCAGCAGGCGCGGCGCGGCCTTGAATTGCCGGTTCGAGGTGAAGGGCATCCAGAAAGCGCGCAGATCATTCGGGGTAGGGCGGTCGAGGGCCATGAGACGGACTCCGGTTGAATTTGATCAAATGACGCTATCAGATTTGTCACCCAAGACAAGGGGGCGCAAAGCAAAAGCCCCGGCGCAAGGGCCGGGGCTTTCATCCGTGTCAGAGCATCCGCCCCGG
>JAFIEM010000212.1 GCA_020832555.1 Natronohydrobacter sp.
CGATCTGCTTTTGAAACTTGCTGTCAGCCTGGCTGTTCTTGCCTTCGGCTTCGCGGGACTTGTAGTCACTCTGGGGCTTCGACCCTTTGGATCCACTTGCCGCTTTCTTCTTTGCGTTCTTGTCCATGTTCATTGTCCATTTCTGACTTGGCGTTTGCTGGCAGAATTAACTCTTCCGAAAGGTGTCCTTGAACCTGCCGAAAGTTCTCTGAAGGCTGCCTTCGATCTTCTTGGCCTTGCCTTCCGCCCGCAGTTTCGGATTGTCAGTGGCCTTGCCGATCGCATCCTTGGCCGTGCCTTCGGCCTGTTTGATGCTGCCGGTGATGCGGTCCTTGTCCATGTCTGGTTTTCCTTGTGCGAGGGTACGGGGGTGATGTGTCCTGAATGCTCTGGACGGGGTTGCAGGCGGCAGGCTCACTTGCGCCGCACAAGGCTGAAGACCGCCAGACCTGCGAGAACTGGCAAAATCGGCAGCGCCGAACGCAGCACACTGGTGCCAAGCGCGAGATCCGCTGTCATGCGGTTTCGGGCCAACGCCATCCGCTGCGCCTGCCTCGCGGCCAGCACCCGTCCGGTCAAATGCGCTGCCAGCGCCAGCAGACCAAAAACCACTGCAAAAACAATGGCTGCGACGGGATAACCTACGACCTCGGCCAGCGCCACAAGCCCGGCAGAGCCCAGAAGCCCGGCCGCCACGACACTCAGGCCCAGCCGTGCGATCCCGACCTTGGCCCTGTCACTGCTGTCGCGCAACAGGGTTTGCACGATCATGCGCGCTGGGTCCAGAAGGGTAGTGGCCATGTTGCCCTCAGCCCTTGCGGGCGGCAAGGCCCAGCATGAGGCCGACGCCGACTGCGATGCCCAATGCGGTAAGGGGATGTTCGATCACCGAATTCGTAGCGGCAATGCGCGCATCGCGGCTCGTCTTGCTGATCTGGCGGCCCGCCTGATCCAGTCCTTCGGACACATCCTCCGACACGGTGGCCATAAGTTTCGACACATCCGCGCGCAGCGCCTCAAGTTGCTTGCTCAGGTCTTCGCTGGATGCAGTGGGTTTGAGGGGGGCTGAATTGGGCATGTTCATGGAGCGCTCCGGAAATACAAAGGGTCGCGCCGGATTGTGCCGGGGCTCACATCCTGTGCCTGTTTGTGCGGATGCTTAACAGGGGCGTGGGTCAACGCAGGCCGAGAAAGCCCAGCACGAACAGGACAACAACGATCAGGCCAACGATATAGATGATGCGGTTCATATTCGTCCTGTCATTCAGTGCGGTTTCGCGGCTTGATCGCCTTGCATCACATGAACCTGATTCACAGGGCCGGGCCACAACATGGATCAGTTTCGGCGCTGCCTTTTAAAGACCCTTTGCTGCTGTCTGACGACAGGACGCACGTTTTCAGACAATCGGCCGGATACTGATATGCGTCAGCCCGGCCCCCGCCCGAACCTGCCAATGTGCAGTTAAGCGATCGAATCCTCGCTCGCGCATCCGTTATCCTGACATCAGAAAGCATCCGAAGCCGCATCACATGATGCCGCGCCTATTCGTGATGGCTTGACGGCCCAGGGTGACTATCAAGGAAATCACCATGTCGATGACATTCAAACTGGGCACAACGCTGAGTGCCATGCTGCTTGCCACAACAGCCCTTGGGCAAACCACCGCCACTGCCTTCACGGATCTGAACCTGCGCGCAGGGCCAGCCGTTTCCTACGAGATCATTGGCGTGATCCCGGCTTCGCAGGCCGTGACGGTCGATGGCTGCCTGGAGGCATCCAACTGGTGTCGCGTGTCCTATGGCGAGATGAATGGCTGGGCTTCGGGCGATTATCTGACGGCAATGGTCGAATCCCCGATCTATTCCAATCGCGAACGACTTGCGGTCCAGACCATCACCTATGAAAAGAGCCCTGATGCAGCTGTCGGTGGCGGTATGGCCGGGGCCGTGGCCGGTGGCATCCTTGGTGGGCCAGTGGGCGTGCTGATCGGGGCTGCAGTCGGCATGGGGCTTGGCTCTGCCGCGACACCCAGCGAACGCGTGACCACCTATGTCATGGAAAACCCGGTCGAGCCGATCTATCTGGACGGCGAGATCGTCGTGGGCGCGGGTATTCCCGAGACGGTGACGCTGACCGAAGTGCCCGAGAGCGAATACTACTACGCTTATGTCAACGGCACGCGTGTTCTGGTGGAACGTGAACAGCGGCGCATCGTTTATATCGTGCGTTGATCCCTGTTTGCGGGACCTGAAAGCACAAAGGAAAGGGCGGCCCGGCAGTCTGGGCCGCCCTTTCCTGTCGCCCCTGTCGCGGGCCTGTCAATAGGGTCGCACAAGTGCAGTGATCCTGCGCACCGCGACGCGCCGGTTCTGGCGTTCAGCGCTCTGGGTGGGGATCTTCAAGTACCGCTCGCCATATCCCTGGACGATCATATTCTCAGCCCTGACGCCAAAATATTCGCTGAAGGCCAGCGCCACGGATTCCGCCCGGCGATCTGACAGTAGCAGGTTGTAGCCTGCATCGCCGATAGCATCTGTATGTCCTTCTATCAGAAAAAGCTCTGTCGGGCTTTCGCGCACAAGATCGCGCATCAGCAGACCCATGTCGCGCAGCCGTTCCGCCTGTTCCGGTGCAATCGCGGCGGAATTCGTGGCGAATGTGATGCCGCCCAGATTGATCTCGGGGGCCAGTGTGCGGACTTCCACAATCTCGCGCACCTGCCGCAGGCTGAAGCTGCGGCCAAAGTCGCGCCGGTCGGCGGCCAGAAGAGCAAGCCGCAGGGCATCGCGGTCTGTGGCTGTCTGATAGTCGATCGTCTCGCTGATAGGGGGTGGAAGATCGCGCACGATCACCGGCTGGAAAACCCGCGTATCATCGATCAGCAGGTATTCGCGCCCGTCAGGTTCAATGCGGACACGACGCAGGGCGCGGCCATTGACATCGCGCAC
>JAFIEM010000213.1 GCA_020832555.1 Natronohydrobacter sp.
CTTCAGTGGGATCGGAGAAGAGTTGAGCATCCGCGACGGCTATACCTTTATGACGTATGACCGAGACTTTCTGGCCCGTGCGCCCAGCACCGCATCCGACAGCAATGCCTATATCCTGGTGCGCAGTCCCGACGAACAGACTGTCATCGCGGTTTCGTTCTTCAGCCGGCAGAATGCGCGCCGGATGATGGTCAATGCGGTCAAGATCGAGGATATGGCGCCGTTGGACCTGTTTGCCCCAGAGCCGGAACCCGAACCAGAGCCCGAGATCGTGATGGTGCCCCAAGAGGTTGAGGAACTGGAATCCGGGCTAGTGCAGGACGGCCGCGTGATCGTGAACGCGATCCTGTTTGAATTCGACCGCGCCGAGATTCTGCCTGAATCCGCCCGCGCCCTTGAAACCGTGACCGATCTGCTGCGTGGCCGGCCCGAGCTGAAGCTTCTGGTGGTCGGACATACGGATGGAGTGGGAAGCTTTGACTATAACCTGCGACTTTCGGTCGATCGCGCGCAAGCTGTCGTTGGCTGGCTGAACAGTCGTGGTGGGGTTGACGCCTCACGTCTGCGCGCCGCCGGAGCAGGACCAATGTCCCCGATCACCACCAACCGGACAGAGAATGGCCGCGCTCAGAACCGCCGTGTGGAATTGGTCGAGATCATCGACTGAAACAGGTATTGAAAGCAGATGTGGCTGGCGCCAGTCAGGCTGGTCCTGGCTTGAATGGCGCAGTTTTCGCTATCTGACCGGACACGTCGATTTATACTGCGCTTGCTTCGGCAGGGCAGGAGATCTGCAATGGCTTTTGCAGGTTGATATGATGTTCGTGCTGCCGGGCAGAGCTGTGGTCGCCGATGGGATCAGCGCATAGCTTGTGGTTCACTGCGCTTCTTGCAGGGAAAGGATGATGTCCAGACGATCTTCCATTTGCGCCAGATCATCGCTCATCCTCGACATGAGTTCTGTCGGATCAATGGATTTCCAGTAAGGCAAAGGCGCGAAGGGCACGAAGATGTCACTCTCAAGCGGAAATAACGCGATTGTCTGCCCCTCATGAAAGGCAAGGATCACCCTGTCACGCTGCGCCAGCTTGAACAAAAGGTTCCGAGGCAGCCTTTGTTGCAGGATCTCGAGTGTGTCTTCGGAATCTGCGAAGGCAAGAAACTGCTGCTCTAGTCCTTTCATCGGAGCGACCGCAGATAGGCCATGCTTTCGCTTGATCGCCTTGTGCAGTCGGATATCCACCATATCGGGCAGTAACACGGCTGATGCGTCGCCCAACGGATTGATATCCAGTTTGATACAGATGGCGTGAAGGTTTGACTTTCTGTGGCTTTCGCGTCGCTGTTGCGCCCTGGAGTGGTAATTGATGTTCAGCCGACACAATGTAACATCTTGCCCGGCCCGCTTACCCTTGAACATGTCGGCCCCTTGCACCGCACTCACATGGGGAAACAGCGGCCAGCGCCGAAGCTTGTCCTTGCTGATAACGGGATCGGGCGTATGCGTGAATCCCCGCAGAGCGATCGCCACGCTGCGGCCCATGATCGCGCGCATGGTCTGGCGATATATCCGGGCGGGCCAATATTGCAGCAACAGCCACGCCACCAAGATCGACAGCGCGGAAAGAACCAGCAGCCGCGGGAATTCCAGAAATGGTGCAGACCAGCCGTATAATGCTATGAAAATCAGGATTATTGACAGCCCGACCAGTGGCAGAACCAGCCGCGCGCGCCGGTCAAGACTATCACAGATATCGCCGCGAAGCTTTTCCAGTTCCACTACGGCGTGATCGAGTTCCGCGTTTTGCTTCTGGAGCCGCATGTCAGTTGCGTGCGCAGCATCTCCCTTGCGTGCGATACCGATGGATGCCCCAATGCTTGCGATGCGGCGCATCATCGTGCTCCAAAGGCTGGTCGCTGAAAACTGCATCAAAAGGTAAACCTCGTATGTTGTGTCATGAAATCAGCGTATTAACGTGAGTATTAGATCGCACCGTATATTTGTATGGCGTGCATATCGCGTGCGTGGGCATTTTTTGCACGTCACCTTGGTTGTGCAGCCTCGATCGCGTTTGCGACTGCTTGTGTCCTGGATGCGGAGTTGTACTTTCTGGAGTGCGCTTAATCTGCGAGGGGCCATCGGCGCGCCGGTTCAGTGGTGCCTGTGCGTCGTTTGACTGTGTCGCGCATCTTCAGCACAAAGCCCGGCAGATCCTCCGGCGGGTCTTTCAGCAGAACAGCCGCAGTTTGCGCGTGCGGGTTTAGGACTGTCTCGATCTCCAACTCCGTGCCTGCATCATCAATAACGGCAAGTGCGCCTTTCAGTTGCTGCGGGTCGATATCCGCAGGGTAGGACAATGTGATGGGTCGGCCGGCGATCACATCGGCCAACGGAGGTAGATCAGGGTCGGGCCAAGCATGAAGGGGCGGGTCAAAGATCAATTCCCGATGAACAAACCGAACCCCGTCTGTGGCTGTGACGCGCAGCATGGGGGATTGGCTGGTCGCCTGATCAGCAAGATCGAGCATCAACTCATCCTCTGTTTGGCGTAGGGCTATCAGTGTCCACGGGTCGGACGGGTGGTTGCGAAATGCGACATCGACGCGTGTATCTGCAGCGCCGGATGTCCGCCAGCTTAGCGCCCCGTCGGGCGTGACCTGGGCGTCGATCTGCAAAGATCCGCTGATCTCGGGGGCAAGGCGCGCGAACGTCTCTTCCCCGTTGCGGAGTTCGATTTGCGCAGCGCCGAGGTCCATTGGCAGGTTGACGGTAAAATCATGCCATGTCAGCGGGTTTTGTGGATTGTCCAGATGCATCAACCGCCGCATTGCAGGTTGCGTGGGAAGGTTAGAGGTGGTTCCGGAAATCTGAACAGCCGGGATAAGTGGATTTTCTGCGCAAC
>JAFIEM010000053.1 GCA_020832555.1 Natronohydrobacter sp.
CTGTTGCCAGGTGCCTGCGAACCCCGCCTTACGCTGCTAGGCGCAAGGGCTTAAGATTTCGGTCTCGTGACAGCTTACGCTGCGACTGCGACCGGAGCACGGTTGTCATTTGCAACTGTACGTTTTGCACCGATAACGGTGGTGGCTCACCGGGACAAAGCTAACCCCTTTAGACGTTCGTCGATCCTGTTTCGGCCCCATGATCCCCAAATGAAGGATGATTGGTGGAGCCGCCGGGTACCGCCCCCGGGTCCGATCCGCTTATTACGAGCGCGTTTATGTCCATAGTCCCTTGCGAGACAGCATGAATGTAGGCTTGCCAGTGCGCGGGCGCAAGAGCCATCACGCGATCGGGTAGCGCGTTGCCCATTGCTGCGCCGTTTTCGTGCCGCTATTCTGCTGGCATGAGCCAGATCATCAATCTTCGAACTGCCCGCAAACAGGCCGCGCGTGACCAGAAGCGCAAAAGCGCGACAGTGCAGGCCGCGAAGCATGGTCGCAGCACGGCCGAGAAGCGTCTGGAACAAACACGGGCAGAACAGGCGCAGGCGCATCTGGACCGACACAAGCGCGAAGAATGAACGGGCGTCCGGTCAAACATTCGCTGACGCTGCGCGGGCATCGAACCTCGGTTTCGCTGGAAGAATTGTTCTGGCGAGAGTTCCGGCGGATCGCGGAGGAACGCGGCATGGCGCTGAACCAACTCGCCGCCGAGATTGATGAAGCGCGCGAAGATATCGGCCTTGCATCGGCCATTCGCGTCTTCGTTCTGGAACACGCTCTGCGCAGGCAGGATTGAGGCGCGCGCCTCTGCGGTCAGGGTGTCGTAGCTTGTGGAGATGATGCAATACAGGGCTTGACTGGAAGGTGCGTGCGAGAGCACGCACCTTACGCGGTGACGGAAACCTTCGCATTTGCGCAGAACGGTTCAGATCAGTGCCAGCCGCTCTGCCTTCACCGGATCAGGAAAGCTGCGATACAATCCGACCTCACACCGCTCGATCATGCCGTGCATCTGTTCATAGGCCCTCAGGCTGACATCCTGATGTTCGCCCAAGTGACCGAAGGCGAGATCAAGCTGCGCGAGGTCATGCAATTCGACCGAAAGCAGAAAATCACCAAATCCCGGCCCGGCGAGATGCAGCTTCCGGCGCTGCAGCTGCCAGCTTTCGATCTTGCCTGCGGATTTCAGCATCTCGAACCAGTTCTGCACAGCATGGGCGAAAGCAATCGCATTCGCAGTAGGCTTGAGATCGATCATGCAATGGTAGGTGGTCATGTCTGGCCCCGGAAAACTGACACGTAATCGTCGCATCAATTCCTTGCCAAATCCTTAGCCAGCGGCAGTAAACAGCGCCGCGACCTGCGTTTGATGAAAAGCCACCGGGTCGCTGACGTCATGCCCCAGTTCTTGCGCTTTCAGGAAGAACCCGCGCGCGGGCAGCCCGGCAGAGGCCCGCCCCAGAACCAGCGCGGCGCGCAGCGGCTGGCCTGCCACGGTATCCTCGACCATCAGCGCTTCCAGCATCGTGGTCAGCCGCGTAATACGCCCTGCCCCGTCCAGACCGATCTGTTCAGCAAGCGCGCCATAAGTCACATACCGCCGAGTCCGCGCACAATCCGCAAGCACTGCGCGCAGACATGGGTCACTCATGCCTCATCAGAAGCAGTGTCCTCGTCCCCGGCTTCCGCAATCCGGGCGACCGAGACGACCTGCTCGCCCGATCCGTTCATGTTGAACACTTTCACGCCCCCACCTGTGCGGCGCAGGAAGCGAATACCCTCGACCGGCACGCGGATCGACTGCCCGCCCGATGTGACCAGCATCACTTGATCGGCCATTTCGACCGGGAAGAGCGCCACCAGCGCGCCTCCGCGCATTTGCTTGTCGGTCGCGCCGACCCCCTGCCCGCCCCGCGCAGTGATGCGGTAATCGTGGCTCGAAGTCAGCTTGCCCAGCCCCCCTGCCGTGATGGTCAGCAGCAGATCTTCAGCCGCCGACATTTCGGCATAACGCTCGGGCGAGAGTTGGCCGGCTTCGACCGTTTCATCATTGGCCTCTTCCGCCTCGTCTTCGACCACACCGGCAATCAGGCGACGCTGGCGGATGAAAGCTTCCCGCTCCTCGGGGCTGGTTTCGAAATGGCGGATCACGGCCATCGAGACCACACGATCCCCCTCGCCCAGACGCACACCGCGTACACCCGTCGAATCGCGCCCCTTGAAGACACGCACATCGGTCGTCGGGAAGCGGATCGCGCGCCCGGATGAGGTGACGAGCATTACATCGTCATTCTCGTCGCAGATACGCGCATTGACCAGCGTCACCCCTTCGGGCAGCTTCATGGCGATCTTGCCATTGCGCATGACATTGGTGAAATCTGACAGCGCATTGCGCCGCACATCACCTTGGGACGTGGCGAACACGATTTGCAGGTTTTCCCATTCTTCCTCTGGCCGCTCGACCGGCATGATGGCCGCAATGCTGACCCCTGCCGCAATCGGCAGGATATTCACCATCGCCTTGCCCCGCGCATTGCGCCCGGCCAGTGGCAGGCGCCAGGTCTTGAGCTTGTAGACCATGCCATCGGTGGTGAAGAACAGAAGCTGCGTATGAGTATTGGCGACAAACAACGTGGTGACGACATCATCATCCTTGGTCGCCATCCCGGCCAGCCCCTTGCCGCCACGCCGCTGCGCGCGGAACTCGACCAGAGGCGTGCGCTTGATGTAACCGCCAGAGGTGATGGTGACGACCATATCCTCGCGCTCGATCAGATCCTCGTCATCCAGATCGCCCGCCCAATCCACAATCTCGGTCCGGCGCGGCACCGCGAACAACTCGCGCACTTCCGCCAGTTCTGTGCTGATGATCTCCATCACCCGCGCGCGCGAGCGTAGAATATCGAGGTAATCCTTGATCTTGGCGGCCAAGGCTTCCAGTTCGTCCGTGACTTCCTTGACCCCCATCGCGGTCAGACGCTGCAGACGCAATTCAAGAATCGCGCGGGCCTGCACTTCGGACAGGTTATAAGTGCCATCCTCGTTCATCGTATGGCTGGGATCGTCGATCAGCCGGATATAGGCCGCAATATCAGCCGCAGGCCAGCGCCGCGTCATCAGCTTTTCGCGCGCTTCGGCCGGATCGGCCGAGGCGCGGATCGTGGCGACCACCTCATCCACGTTCGAGACTGCAACCGCCAGACCACAGAGCACATGCGACCGCTCGCGCGCTTTGTTCAACTCATAGGCCGTGCGCCGCGTGACCACTTCCTCGCGGAAGCCCACGAAAGCGGTCAGGAAATCGCGCAGGGTAAGCTGTTCGGGACGCCCGCCATTCAGCGCCAGCATGTTGCAGCCGAAGCTGGTCTGCATCGGCGTGAAACGGAAGAGCTGGTTCAGCACCACATCGGGCGTCGCGTCGCGCTTCAACTCCACCACCACGCGCACGCCCACACGGTCGGATTCATCCGCGACCGAGGATATACCCTCGATCTTCTTCTCGCGCACCGCATCGGCGATCTTCTCGACCATGGTCGATTTGTTCACCTGATAGGGGATTTCATCGACGATGATCGCGAAACGGTCCTTGCGGATTTCCTCGACATGGGTTTTCGCCCGGATCAGCACCGAACCGCGCCCTTCAAGATAGGCTTTGCGCGCACCGGAACGGCCAAGAATCAGACCGCCCGTCGGAAAATCAGGGGCCGGGACAAACTCCATCAGATCGGAACTCGTCAGATCGGGGTTTTCGATCAGCGCGAGCGTGGCATCAATCACCTCTCCCAGATTATGCGGCGGGATATTCGTGGCCATGCCGACGGCAATCCCGCCCGCACCATTGACCAGCATGTTCGGAAAGCGCGCAGGCAGCACCGTCGGTTCGCGGTCGCGCCCGTCGTAATTGTCCTGAAAATCGACCGTGTTCTTGTCGATATCGGCGAGCAGGAACGATGCGGCCTTGTCCATGCGCACTTCGGTATAGCGCATGGCAGCCGCGTTATCGCCATCCATCGACCCGAAATTGCCCTGACCATCGAGCAGTTTCAGCGACATCGAAAACGGCTGCGCCATCCGCACCAGTGCATCATAGATCGCAGAGTCACCATGCGGGTGATATTTCCCCATCACATCGCCCACAGCGCGCGCGGATTTGCGATAGGGCTTGTCATGCGTGTTGCCGGATTCGTGCATTGCATAAAGAATACGCCGATGAACAGGCTTCAACCCGTCGCGCAGATCCGGGATCGCACGGCTGACGATCACGCTCATCGCGTAATCCAGATAAGACGAGCGCATTTCCTGCGTAATGGACACGCTTGGTCCCGAGGGGGCGGCAGGCGGGGTTTCGTCCATGTTTTCAGGGGTTTCCGGGCTATCGCTCACGTCATCCTCGCAGGCTTGTCACATACTCTAGATATGGTTGGCCGCACTCTATCAGATGCACGATATAGGGTGCAATGGCTGCTGCGTCTTTCCTTTGGCAGCCGCGAGACAACAGTGACAACAATATGTTTTCATTGATTATTATTCTTTCTCTGGCATGATTCACATGGGAGGAATGAAAGTAGAGGTATCACATGGAAACACGCGCTGTTGAACTGTTGCTCAAGGGCTATGGGCTGACCACGGCCGAAATGATCTACCGCATGCCCGATCACACGCATGTCCTGAACACCTTCGTCTGGCAGGATTATGATCTGGCCCCCGACTATCCGCGCCTGTTCGAATTCATCGAATTCTGGCAGGACAGTATCGAAGGGCCGCTACATTCCGTGCGCTTCACCCATCGCAAGCAACTCGCGCCAAGCGAATGGCGCCATGTCGTGGGTGAATTCGAAGTGGGCAAGTTCAGCAGACGCGATCTGCGCCTGCATTAGCGCAACTTCAAGCTTATCAGCCACAGTCCTGCGATACCAAAGGACGCGACCGCGTTCCAGCTGGCCATGGACAGGCCCAGCATTTCCCAGGGCACCTCGTCGCAGCGCACGACGGGCGCGGCCATGATCTGCGCCAGCAGTTCTTCGGGCGTCAATCGCGACAGATCCCCCCCGGCACTGCATGAGGATGGCCCCGGCCACCAGCCGCGTTCGACGCCAGTGTGATAGACCCCGATCCCGCCCGAGGTTGCGGCCCCCAAAGCCCCCACCAGCGCAAAAACCGGACTGGCCAGCACCAGCGCCCCCGCCCCCAGCAGCGCCACGACATGCGGCCAACGCTGCCAGATGCACAGCGCGCAAGGGGCCATGCCCCCGATATATTGGAAAGCCAGCGCGCCCAGCAAAAGCCCGAGTGACCCTGCCAGCGCCAGAACCTGCACCTGCCTGCGCATCACAAATACCTCATGGCCAGAAACCCAGCCAGAAGAAGCGCCATCAATAGCGAAAAGACAAGTCCAAGACGTGCCTCGATGAAATCACGAATCGGTGCGCCGAATTTCCACAAGAGAGCGGCCACAATAAAAAACCGCAAAGCGCGCGCGATCAGCGAGGCCGCAAGAAACACCCCCAGCGACAGGCCGGTGACGCCCGACAAGATGGTGATGACCTTATAGGGAAAGGGCGTGACACCGGCGATCAGCACGGCCCAAGCGCCCCACTCATTGTAGCGTTCCTGGAACTCGGCGAAATAGGCGTCCTTGCCGTAGAATTCCAGCACGGGTCTGCCCAGGGTCTCGAATGCCCCGTAACCGATCCAGTAGCCGAGCAGCCCGCCCGCGACCGAAGCGAGTGTCGCCACTCCCGCAATCACGAAGGCCCGCGACGGGCGCGCCACGATCATCGCGATCATCAGCACGTCGGGCGGGATCGGGAAAACGGAGCTTTCGATAAAGGCCACGAAAGCCAGCGCCCAGAGCGCATGGGGATGCCGCGCCAGCGAGAGGGTCCAGTCATAGAGGGCTCGGATCACTCACATGTCGCTTTCATCTTGCCCCAAAACCTCATTCGACAGTGCGGCCTGTCACACCGCTGGCAGGCGCAGCCCGATCACCTCCAGCCCCCAGCGCACCAGATCGTTCAGTACCGCGTCAGAGGCAATGTTGAACGCCTGCACCACATCCAGCACCTCGGTCGAGGCAGCAGGGGCCACCGCCTGAAAACTGCGCCGCGACAGCACACGGGCATCGGCCTCGCGCACCATCCGCGCGACCAGCCGGATGCGCGTGCTGACAGAATTTCCATCTTCCGAAAGCTCGGCCTGAAAATCCGTGATCTCGGAAATCAGCGCGAAATCGCCCGTGCCCCCCAGCGGCCTGCGCCCGACATAGGCCAGCGCGCCGGTATCCTCGAAGGCGCGCAGCATCACGGTCTGATACATCAAGGGCGTCTTGTCCGACCAGCGCGCGCCGGGCAGATACAGCGATTGCAGCGCATTGGGCTTGATCAGAATCCGGTCGATGTCCAGCGCGCCCGAGGTGGTCGGCGGCTCGATGCTCAGCGACCGCGCTAGCGATCGCCCGGCTTGTGGCAGATCCGGCGCGCGCAATTCGAAAGCGTCCAGCGGTGTGGTCGCATCCCCGATGGCGGACAGTGCCCCGCAACCCGACAGCAGTGACAGGGCCCCCGCGCCCAACAGGAAATCGCGTCTGGGAAATGTCATCTTCTGAACTCCGGTGTCTGTCGATTAAGAAGAAATTGCGCCGGGTTGCGTTCGATCTGGCGCGTCAGGCGGTCAAGATTGGTGATCAGGCCGCGGGTCTCGCGCGCAAGCTGGGTGATATTCGGCAGCCCCGAGGTGGTGAACTCGCGCACCGGCCCTGAACTGTCGCGCACCATGCGGCCCAGATCGTCGAAGGCGCGCGCAGCCGTTTCCGCGGTGCGGCGCAGATCAGCTGTCACTTCGGGAATATCGGCGGAAACAGAATCCACGGCGCGGCCCAGCCGGCCCAGCACATCGCGCAGATCCTCGGTGATCTGGCCGATCTCCTCATTGATCACCCGGTCCGCCCCGACAAAGGCACGTTCCGCAGCCTGAATGGCCCCTTCGCTGGTCGCAAGCGCGCGATTGATCGCAGCCAGCGTTGCATTGGCATTGGCGAAGGTTTCCGTAACCTGATCCAGCGTCTGCACGCCACTGTCGGACAGCGCCTCGATCCGCCCAGAGACCTGTTCCATATCGGCGCCAACCGTCGCCACGACGCGGCGGATATCGGCGGTTGCGAGGCGCACATCGGTCATGATCACAGGCAGATCGTTTTCGGCCACATCCGCGATGTTGCGCGTGGCCACTGTCGCTGCCTGCACCATTTCGCGCGCCTCTGCCACCAGCAGCGCGCCATCACCCGAGACCAGCGCATCGACATTGCGCGACATGGCTTCGAGCGCTTCGAGCGCGGTGTCGGCCCGCGCCAGAAGGGGTTCGATCCGCTCCAGCGCAGGGTCCAGCGCCTCGATCCGCTGTGTAGCGGCTGCACCAGTGCGGGCGAATTCCGCGAAGGTCTGTTGCGCCTCGCGCGACAATTCGGTGATCTCGGCACCGACCTGATCGGCGGCCGTGCGCAGTTGCGCAACCATTTCGGTCATGTCCTGCGCCATGAAATCATCCACAGTCTGCAGGGTGGCCGTGCCGGTCTCGAAAGTGATGCGCGATTCAGTTGCCAGAAGCGCAAACTCGTCGATGGCGAATTGCAGGCTCTCGACGGTTTTTTCGGCCTGCAACAGGATTGGGGTCAGGTTATCGCTGAATTCGGCAAAGGTTTCCGTTGCTGTTGCGATCGTGTCGGTGAAGCCCGCAAAATTATCCAATGCGCGCGTCACCTCGCCGGTGGATTGCTCGACATTCTGCAGAATTCGCGTCACCTTGCCTTGATTTTCCTCCCCCAGAAGCTGATTGACCTGTTCCAGAACGCGCAGGGTTTCATCCAGCACGCGCGGCGCGCCTTCGGTCAGCGAGGCAATGGTCGAGCGCCCCGCCTCCAGCTGCGGTATATCGGTGCGGGTATTGATCAGCGGCGCGTCAGGCGAGCCCGAGGAAATCGCCACGAAGGACACGCCTGTAATGCCGGAACTGTCCACGGTCGCCACTGAATCCGCCCGAACAGGTGTTGCGCGGTCCACTTCCAGCCGCACGAGCACCGTGCCATCGCCATCCGGGGCAAGCCGCACATCCGTCACCTGCCCGACCAGCAACCCTGCAAACCGCACATCCGCCGCGCGAGAAAGTCCCGACACGGAGTCGAAGCGCACTTCGTAATAGGCAAACTGCCGGTCAAGCTGGAACTTGCCGAAAGCCAGAAAGAAGCCCAGCACGCCAAGAAAGCCCAGCGCCGCGAAGATTCCGATCAGCGTATAATTGGCCTTGGTTTCCATGCCTCAGGCATTCCTTTCCAACGTTTCCACTGCCGCGCGTGCGCGCGGACCGTGGAAATACTCATGAACCCACGGATGTTCGATATGCAGCATATCAGCCATGGTTCCAGTATACATGACCCGTTTTTCAGCAAGTACGGCAATCCGGTCACAGGTCGCATGCAGCGTATCAAGATCATGCGTGACAAGAAACACGGTCAAGCCCAAAGTCTCTGACAAGGCCTTGATCAACTCGTCAAAGGCCGCGGCCCCGATCGGGTCCAGACCTGCCGTCGGCTCATCCAGAAACACGATCTCCGGGTCAAGCGCCAAGGCGCGGGCCAGCCCGGCGCGTTTGCGCATCCCGCCGGAAAGCTCGGAGGGGTAATTGTCCCCGGCCTTGTAGGGCAGGCCCGACATGGCGATTTTCAGATCCGCCAATTCACGCCGAAGCCCTGCATTCAGCCCGGCCAGGTTGCGCATCGGCACTTCGACATTCTCGCGCACTGTCAGGCTGGAGAACAGCGCCCCGTCCTGAAACATAACCCCCATGCGCATGTCGATGGCGCGGCGTTCGGCCTCTGAGCAATTCAGCGCATCCTGTCCGAAGATGCGGATACTGCCGCCCTGTGGGGGGCGCAGGCCCGCGATGCAGCGCAACAGCACGGATTTGCCGGTGCCCGATCCGCCCACAACGCCCAGCACCTCGCCGCGATAAACGTCCAGATCCAGATCGTCATGGACCCGCGTTCTGCCGAACTGGTTGATGATGCCGCGAAGCTCGATGACGGTTTCCTGCATGGTCTCAGATCCCCAAGATCGCGAAAAAGACCGAGAACAGCGCATCGGCCACGATCACCATGAAGATCGCGCGCACAACAGCACTGGACGTTTGCGCACCAAGGCTTTCAGCATTGCCGCCGACCTGCATCCCGGCGTGACAGCCAATCACGCCAATGATCAGGGCAAAAACCGGGGCTTTCACGAAACCGACGATCACATGATCAAGGCTCGTGTCATCCAGCAGCCGCGCCATGAACATGCCCGGCGAGATGCCCAACTCGATCCAGGCCATCATCGCGCCCCCGATCAGGCCCGTCAGATTGGCAATCATGCCAAGGATCGGCAGCACGATCAAAAGCGCCAGTATCCGCGGGACGAAAAGCGCCAGCGCCGGATCAATCGCCAGAGTGCGCATCGCGTCAATCTCTTCGCGCATCTTCATCGACCCGATGGCCGCTGTGTAGCTTGACGCCGTGCGCCCTGCCACAATGATCGCCGTCAACAGGATGCCCAGCTCACGCAGGATCGAAATGGCGATCAGATCCACGACGAAAATCTCGGCTCCGAACTGGCGCAACTGCACCGAGCCCTGAAAGGCCAGAACCACCCCGATCAGAAACCCCATGAGTGCGACGATCGGCACGGCCTTGAGCCCGACCTGATCGCAGTGATGAACCAGCGCTGTGACGCGAAATTCCGACGGGTGCCGGATCACATGGACCAGGCGCGCCAGAAACAGCCCGAGCATGGCATGCAGATCGCCCAGAAACCGCAGGAACTCGACAACCTTGCGGCCCAGACTGTCGAAACCGTCCATCATGCCGCGCCGCGCCTGGGTCTGGGCTTCGGGCTTTGGCAGCGATTGCGCGACACGCTCGATCAGCGCCTGATGATCGGGCTGGACACCTGCGAGCGACAATGTGCCACCCTCGTTCTGCAAGCGCGACTGAAGGCGGATCAGCGCATAGGCCCCGGCAGTGTCGATCTTCTTTAGCCCGGACAGATCAATCTTCAGATCCTTCTCGCCCAATGCGTCCAGTTTCGGCAAAATCGCGGGCAGGCTGCGCACAGTCAGGACACCCGACAGCGCATGCTCCGCGCCGGTCGAATCGATCCGCGCCTGCTCAGGGCCACCGGCAACCCGATCAGTGTCATGCGTTGTCCGATCAGCCCCTGTCTGAACCATGTCACTTTTTCCTGTGCTCACAGTCTGATCTATATAGAGTGGCACCGCCACAAACCAGCACCACAGACATTTCTTCGCTGCTGCGGCAGAGGCGACACATTTTCAGGGCGCTCAGGCGTATTCAAGTTGCTGTCAGTTTCCGATTCCAGCACCGAAACGCGCCCGCGCGAGTTCAAGCGCCTCGGCATGGATCGTGGCTCCGACTGTTCCCGGCAAGCGCTGGGTCAGGCGTAGCGTGGCCTCGGCCGACGGGCGTGACAGGCGCAGGGGTGATTTCTTGAGGAAGGGATGCCCCAATACCTCATGGGCATAGGCAGGCATCGCATAGGCCGGGCCGGTCAGCGCAACAATGCCCAGAGCCGCAGAGAGCAACCGCGCGCGCTGACCCGGCCCTTCGGGTTCCGCAAGGACACGCTGGCGCAAAGCCTCCAGCCGGTGATCTTCGGGAATCGCCAGTTCGGCAACAAAGTGATGCAACTCTGCGCCAGAGAGCGTCTCAAGACCTGCGTCCAGCGTCCTGATCCTGAGTGTCTCCGCATGGCTTAGTCCGGCCCCGATCAAGGCCCGCGACAACGCCACTTCTCCGCGCAACACTGTATGGAACTTGTTGTCCGTCAGGCGAATCCTGCGCCAGAACCGGGCGAATGCCGGATCCTGCAGCGCCTTTGGCCCGAAGGAGAGCGCAAAAGAGCAATAGTGAAATTGCGGCAGGCCCGGATCATAGCGCCATTGAAACCCGTCCAGCGCCAATGCCTCGGGCATCGGCACCCCATAATTCGAAACGGCACCGGCAAAATCCACATCAAGCCCCTCGGCCTGCAATGGCCAGTCCGCGCCACCGGGCAAGGGAAACCAGACGGAATCGTTCATGAGCACCAGCCGCTGCGCGCTGGCCGTATGGGACGCCAAGGCGCGAAGCCCTTCGCGATAGGCGCCGAAGTCATAGCCGAAATTCGGCCGCTCGATCAGTTTCCAGACCAGCGGCGCCAGACGCGCGCGATCCTTCTCTGTCAAGGGCAGGTTGGACACAGCAACCGTGGCATAGCCGCAATCATAAAGCGCACGCAGCGCGTGGATATGACTGGTCTGAATCCCCTGCTGCGGAAAAAGCGTGTAGACGGCCAGACGCTCAGCGGGCTGCGCCGCGCCTTCGGTCACTGCCAACGCCCCGGCACGGCGCTGAACCGCATAGCGCATGCTGCCGGTGATGTCTTTCAGGTGACGATGCGCCTGTGACAAACGCCAGTTCAAAGAACGCGTCAGTCGATCCTTCAGGGCCCCCATGGACATTGCTCTCCCTGCGACCCCTGCACAGTCAACATTCGTTCAACCGCAACAGTGACAGAGCGCCTGCGGCAGATCAAGTTGACCCGCGCTCCACAGGGGCGGCATGGGCGCAACAGTGGCGAATCTGGGACACCCCGTCACACGACACCCTGTTTCGTGGTGACAAGGGCGCCCCGGCAAGAGCGTGGGCCCAAAGCAAGGGCCGGGCGACCCAGAAAATTCAGCCCTACCCGAAGCGGCCGGTCACATAGTCATTGGTGCGCGACTTCTGCGGATTGGTAAAGATCGTGTTGGTATCCCCGTATTCGATCAGACGCCCAAGATACATGAAGGCCGTATTGTCGGACACACGCGCCGCCTGCGCCATCGAATGGGTGACGATGACAATCGAATAAGTGCCTTTCAGCTCTTCGATCAACTCCTCGATCCGCGCGGTCGCAATCGGGTCGAGCGCCGAGCAAGGCTCGTCCATCAGCAGCACTTCGGGATCAGAGGCCACAGCGCGCGCGATGCACAGACGCTGCTGCTGACCGCCCGACAGGCCGAGAGCGCTGTCGTTCAGGCGGTCCTTGACCTCTTTCCAGAGCGCGGCCTGTTGCAGCGCGCGCTCGACTGTTTCATCCAGAATGGATTTCTTGGTCACGCCATCCACGCGCAGCGGATAAGTGATGTTGTCATAGATCGACATGGCGAAAGGGTTGGGTTTCTGGAACACCATGCCCATACGCTTGCGCAATGCGATCACATCGACGCCCTTGGCATAGATGTCAAACCCATCGACAGTGATCTTGCCCGTGATGGTAAGATCATCGACCAGATCATTCATCCGGTTCAGACAGCGCAGCAGCGTGGATTTGCCACAGCCAGAGGGACCGATCAGCGCTGTCACCTGCCCTTTCTGGATCTCCAGATTATTGTCGAACAGCGCCTGTTTCTGGCCATACCACAGGTTGAAATCGCGAATGTCCAGCGCGGTGCCTTCATCGGATGTCTTGATGTGATAGGCGGTCGGCTCAAACTCAAGTGTATCTTGCATGGATCTATCTCAGAACTGGCCAGTGGCGTATTTGCGCTTCAGGCGGTTACGGACAATGATGGCGGTCGCATTCATGATCACGATCAGCGTCAGCAGCAGCAGCGTGGTCACAAAGACCATCGGCTTGCCCGCTTCCGAATTGCGCGACTGGAAGCCCACGTCGAAGATGTGGAAGCCCAGATGCATGAAGCTGCGGTCAAGGTGGATGAAGGGGTAGAACCCGTCGATGGGCAGGGCGGGCGCGAGCTTCACGACACCCACCAGCATCAGCGGGGCCACCTCGCCTGCCCCGCGCGCCATCGCAAGGATCATCCCGGTCATGATCCCCGGCAGCGCCTTCGGTAGCACCACATAGCGGATGGTCTGCCATTTCGACGCGCCACAGGCAAGCGAGCCTTCGCGCATCGAACGCGGCACGGCAGCAAGGGCTTCTTCAGTGGCCACGATGACCACAGGCACGGTCAGCAGCGCCAGCGTCAGCGAGGCCCAGAGAATACCCCCCTTGCCGAATGTCGGGTTGGGCAGGTTTTCCGGATAGAACAGCTGGTCGATCGTCCCGCCCATCGTATAGGCGAAAAAGCCCAGACCAAACACCCCGTAAACAATACTGGGCACACCGGCCAGATTGTTGACGGAAATACGAACAATCGAGGTGATCCTCCCCTGTTTGGCATATTCGCGCAGATAGAGCGCGGTAATCACACCGAAGGGGGCGACGAAGATCACCATCAGAAGTGTCATGGCGACCGTGCCGAAGATCGCTGGCAGAACCCCGCCTTGGGTATTGGCCTCGCGCGGCTCTGCGGAAACGAACTCGCCCCAGCGCGACAGGTAGATCCCCAGTTTCTGCGTCCAGCTCAGATTGTTCGCGGCGAAATAGCGCACGATCTGGCTCATTTCCGGCTCGATCTGACGCCCGCCCACCTCTTCCAGCGTCACGCGAAATCCACGATCCAGCGCCCGGATTTCGTTCACACGCGCCTGAAGCACCTGAAACTCGGCCTGCAATTCGGCGATGCGTTCTTGTGACTGTGCAATCGTGGGTGCTGCGGCTTCCTCGCCCTGGCGCAGGATGGCGCGGCGCTGGTTCAGGCGTTCTCGCTCGATCAGATTGTTGATCCGACCGATATCATTGCGCTCCAGCCTGCGGATTTCACGAAACCGGTCGCGGGCAGCGGCCTGTTCGCGCCGGAACACCGCCGCGTCATACTCCATCGGCACGCCATTGATCTGCATCCCGGCAATGCGCCCGACAAAGACACCCCAGACCTGCCGCTCGAAATAGTAGAAATCGGCGGGCTGCGTCACTTCTGCCACTTCGAAATCGGCAACCCAGCGGAAATCATCACCATAGAGGTCGAAATTCGCCGTCTGATAGAGCGTGCGGTAGGCGAAACCGTCGTTTTCCTCGACCACGGCGCGCTGCTCTTCCGTCAGGCGCGGCAGGTCGGGACGGAAGATCGTGCCGCGCCGCTCGACGCCCGCGATCACCGTGCCATCGGTCAGTTCTACCCGGTCGATGGGCTTGGGCCAAAAGGTCGTGGCCCCGTTATAGAGCACCACCATCAGGAAAAGCGCGATCATGATGATCCCGAGCGCAAGCGCGCCGCCGAAACCCCACAGCGCCGGTTCCCCGAGCGCCGACAGATCCGCCGAATAGCGACGGCGCGCGCGCGGCGCGACGGCCTCGTTCGCAGCCACACCAGCCGCACCTGCGGCACTGGATGCGGGCGGGAGTTGTTCGTTCAAGCTGGTCATATCGGTTCCCAAGCCCTGATTTACAGATTGAAGGCGCGCTTGCGGAAGCGCTGGCGGATCAGTTCCGCGCCTGTATTGATGATGAAGGTCATGATGAAGAGCGTCAGCGCCGCAAGGAACAGCACGCGGTAATTGGTGCCGTCCTTCACAGCCTCGGGCAGTTCAATCGCAATATTGGCCGACAGCGTGCGCAGACCCGAGAAAATGTTCCATTCCATGATCGGCGTATTGCCTGCCGCCATGACCACGATCATCGTCTCGCCCACAGCGCGGCCCATGCCCATCATCACGGCCGAGAACACGCCCGAAGCCGCAGTCGGCAGCACCACCCAGCGCGCGGTTTGCCAGGGGGTCGCGCCGCAAGCAAGCGAAGCCGCGCGCAGATGGCCGGGCACGGAATTGAGCGCATCCTCTGCCAGTGTGTAGATGTTGGGGATCACTGCGAAAGCCATGATGAAGCCCACCACCAGCGCGTTACGTTGCTGGTAGCTGTCGATGAAACTGCCGCGCGGGTCATAGCCGATCAGCGTCAGGGCCGAGGCCGCTGCGTAGGACAGGACCATCGCAAGGATCAGAAGTGCAATCCAACGACCCGCATCGACCATCCCGGCCCGCGACCGGTCCATGCCGGAAATCAGATCGCGGTAATGGTGGCCGAACTGCTTTCGGAAGGCCCATGCGGTCACGAAATAGCTCAGCGGCAGCAGGATCAGGAACATGAAGGGCGTGCCGGTGCCGATCCGGCCCGTCGTCCATTGCTTGAAATCACCGTAGAACAGCACCTGTTCCAGCGTGACGCCCAGCCGCGAGGCGATCCAGGCCGTCACGAGGATGGAAACCCCCATCAGCGTGAATTTCGGGAAACCATCATATTTCAGGGCAAAGGACGCAGGCAGGGTCTGCCAGAGAAACGCCCCGATCATCAGCCCCATCGGCAGAGCAAAGAAGCCCAAGAGCACCGCGCCGATCCATTCCTCGACCAGAGGCGCAAGCACCAGCGCCGCGATGAAACCCAGAACCACCGTCGGCAGCGATTCCATCATCTCCATCATCGGCTTCACGGTGCCGCGCACACGTTTGTCGACGAATTCGGAAGTGTATATCGCCGCCATCAGTGCAATCGGAACGGCGAAGATCATCGCGTAGAAAGCCGCCTTGAACGTGCCGAAGATCAGCGGCACCAGCGAGTATTTCGGTTCCGCCAGATCGGTCCCGGCGGTCGACTGCCAGATGAATTCCGGCTGGTTGTATCCCTCGTACCAGATCTTGCCGAACAGCACTTTCAGCGTCACTTCGGGATGCGCCTGCGAGTATTGCCAGGCTTCCACCTCGCCGGTTTCCGCGACCAGCAACACACCATTGCCGCGCGGGAAGATCATGGCCTGCGTCTCGGCCCCCAGCGCGCCGCTGCGCGACATACGCATCAAGACCTGATCTGAGGTCGAGTGATAGACCCAGACATTCCCCTCGACATCGGTCACGACAAATTCCTTGGAACGCTGCGCTTCGGCAATGTCGGTCACGCTGGCGGGCATGGGCGCATGCGTGCGTGCGCGCACCAGTTCGCGCCCATCTGTCGTATCGCTTGTCCCGGTCTGTAGCCGGAAATAGACCATGACATCGCCACGCTCGGTGCCCACGACCAGCGCATCCTCGGCGGTCAGGAAGGTCATCGCCGTGACTGCTACCCCGTCGTCGGCCACACGGCGTCGCTCGGCCATGCTGGGCGCATCAAGATTGCGCAGGTCATAGCGGTAAATATAGCCCGCATCCGACGAAATCAGCACACGGTCGGCATTGCCCGACAATAGTATCCCCGTCACCTGCTCATCGCCCTGAAGCCCGATGGGCGGCAGATCGGTGGTGGTGGTGGTCACGGTCTCGTCGCCGGTCATCATGTTGATCTGAACCCGCGACCGGCTGACACGCACCTGACCGGTCGCATCGACGGTGGTGAAGGCGATGACCGGGCGTTCGGGTGTTCCGCCGATGCGATAATCCAGTGCAATGATCGGTGCATCCGAGATGGTTTCTGCGGTGCGCAGCTCTGACACAGCCGAGAGCGTGCGGAAATCGCCCGTGCCGACGCGCGTGAACACCCGCGCGTCCAGCCGCTGATCGCGCGCATCCAAGGCCGTCAGGCCCGTGGGCATGCGCGCTTGCGCCGTGGCGCTCGCTTCAAACCCGAGGGTCGCGAAACGTACGGTTCCGTCATCAAAGCCCAGCGCAACGCGATCGCGTTCCAGCGTGCCGCTGACCGCCGTCACGGTCGCGCCTTCAAAATCAAGCATTGTGCGGGAAATCTCGGTCCCTGTGGGCAGGTGATAGGTCAGCGCTGTGCCATCTGTGGTCAGTACCGTCGAGAGGGTCTGAAACTCGTCGCCATTCACCCAGACCACAGGTGAAGATGTTGCGAGTTGGTGGCGCACCGAGCCATGCATCTCGCCACCCGCCATCAAGGGGGCCACGACACGGAACAGGAACACCATGATCCCCAGAACGGCGACAATGACCATCAGGCCACCAACGGTGATGACACCACCGGCCACCCGCTCACCAATCTTGACGCTGGCGCGCGTTGTCATCCGGCGTTTTCGCGCAGAGACCGCGCGCTCCTGAGTTTGGCTCAAAGCCTGGCTGTCGCTCATCTGGTCCTGTCCATGCGTGCCGGGAAAAAACAGAGGGTGAGGCAGCGCAAGCTGCCTCACCCGTCAGTGAAAGAAACTTACTTCAGACCGAAAGCTTCCAGATCCATGTCTGCAACGCGTGCAGTCACCGGGAAGAAACCCGCGCGAACGACATCGGCCTGGCCCTGCTGGCTGTAGACATAGCGCACGAATTCAGCGCGCAGCGGCTCCAGTTCAGCATTGGGATCGACGTTCATGTACACATAGAGGAAGCGGGCAATCGGGTACATGCCGCTCGGTGCATCGTCGGGACCGTAGCAATTGCCATCTTCGCCGCGAATGTTGATCGCGCGCACATCTGCGGTGCCATAGCCCACGCCCGAATAGCCGATGCCACCGATATCTGCCGCAACACCCTGGATAACGGTCGAGGAACCGGGCTGCTCACGCACTTCTGCGGCGTAGTCGCCACCGAACAGAGCCACTTCCTTGAAATAGCCATAGGTGCCGGAAGCCGAGTTACGGCCATACATGGCGATCGAGCGGTCCGCCCATTCGCCTTCCAGACCAACCTGACCCCATGTCGTGATCGCGGCATCCGCGCCACCGGCGCGCGTCGAGGAAAAGATCGCGTCAACTTCCTGCAGGCTCAGACACTCGATGGGGTTGTCGCGGTGCACAAACACCCCCAGTGCGTCAATCGCACCGCGCAGCGGGATCGGCGGATAGCCGTAGCGCGCTTCGAACTCTTCGATTTCAGAGCCACGCATCGCACGCGACATCGGGCCGAACTGTGCCGTGCCTTCGATCAGCGCGGGCGGCGCAGTGCCCGAACCAGCGCCCTGAATCTGCACGGCGACATTCGGATAGAAGCTGCGGAACCCTTCCGACCAGAGCGTCATCAGGTTGTTGAGCGTGTCCGACCCGATCGAGGTCAGGTTGCCCGACACACCCGAAGCGGCCTCATATTCCGGCAGATTGGGATCGATGTTCTGGGCATGGGCCATGCCAACACTCAGAGCAAGGGCAGAAGCTGTCAGTGTGAGGGATCGAAAGTTGCGCATGAAACGCTCCTTTTTTGGATTGCGCCCGGATGGGCTGTTTCGATGCGCTGCTGATAGCGGCCCTATATGACAGTGGTGTGACAGTTGTGAGATCCCGTCCTGCGCCGCCACAAAACCCGGTTTTGCGCAGCCTCAATCCGCGTCAATGCGGTCCGGGTGGAACGCGCAAAGGCTCACGCGCACGCGATTTATGCGCTTGTTGCGGTTCAATCAGGGAGAATCGTGCAGGTCTGTTCGGCGATCAGCTCTGGTCCAGAAAATCCTGCACCACCGCGTTGAACAAAGCGGGCTTTTCCATATGTGCTGCGTGGCTTGCGCCGGGAATCACCGCAAGTTCAGACCCGGTGATTCCGTTCCAGAGCGATTGGACCTGTGGCCAGCGATAGGAACGGTCCTGATCGCCCCACAGAATCCGGCAGGGTATGCTGATCTGCGGCAGCGCCGCGCGCCCGTCCCAGTCCCGCATGGCCATGAGCGCATTTTGCGCGGCCTGTGGATGGGCCAGCCGGGCAATATCGCGGGTGGCCGCATATCCCGGTGCGGCGGCACCGTCGCGAAACCATGTGGCGCTGATCCGGTCCGCTGTCGCCGGGACACCCTCTGCCGCAAGCCGCACCATCGAGGTCTCTATCGGCTCGAACCGGTCGGGCATCAGACCCAGCGGCCCGGTCCCATACAGCACCAGCGCCTTGATTCGTGCGCTATGGGCCGCTGCCATTTCCTGCACGATCATCCCGCCCATGCTATGGCCCAGCAGCGTGAAGCGCCTGATCCCCAGCCAGTCAAGGCATCCGATCACAGCATCCGCGAAATCCGCAATGCGTGCAGGCCCCGGAAGATGCGCCGCCGGCCCGAAACCGGGCAGATCAGGCGCGATCACGTCATGTGTGGTGCTGAAGGCATCGATCTGGTCGCGCCATTGCGCACTACCCCCCAGATAGCCATGCACCAGCACCAAGGGCGGACCGGACCCTGCGCGCAGATAGGGAAGGTCCATAGCTCAGCGCACCTGTTGCGGCAACCACAGCGCCGCTTGCGGAAAGACGATCATCACGCCCACAAGGATCACCAGCGCCCCGATGAAGGGCAGCGAGCCCACGATCACATCCGGCACCGAAACCTTGCCCCGGCTGATCCCGGATATGACGTAAAGGTTAAGCCCCACAGGCGGCGTTAATACCGCAATCTCCATCGTGATGGTGTAGATGATCCCGAACCAGATCAGATCGAACCCCGCCGCAACCACCAGCGGAATGATCACCGGCAGCGTGATGAAGGTCATCGAGACCGGCTCAAGGAACATGCCCAGCGCGATGTAGAACAGGATGACCAGCGCAAGCACCATATATGGCGACAGCTCAAAGGTCAGAAAAAGTGCCGTGAATTGCTGCGGCACCCGGTAATAGTTCAGCACGAACCCGAACAGCACCCCCGCCGAAAGCAACAGGCCAAGATAGCCCATCGTGCGCATCGTCGCCATAAGTGCATCGACGAAGCCTCGCCAGCGCAAGCCCCCTACCCCAACGGCCAGCGCAACTGTCACAAGCGCCGCGATGGCCGCCGCCTCGGTCGGGGTGGCAATCCCGCCATAGATCGACACCGTGATCACGCCCCCGATCACGATGATCGGCCCCAGCGAGGCCGCGATCTGCAACAGACGCAACCGGGGCCCGGTGTCGCGATCAGGCACATGCGCCGGATGTATGCGTGCCCAGATCAGCACCACGACCACGAAGAGCGACGCCAGCATCAGGCCCGGAATGACACCTGCCATGAACAACTGCCCGATCGATTGGTCCGTGACGATCCCGTAAAACAGCAGGATCAGGCTGGGGGGCAGCAACACGCTCAGGGTGCCGCCTGCCGCCAGAACACCACTGGCCAACCGCCGGTCATAGCCCAGCCGCAGCATTTCCGGCAGGGCCACACCGCCAATGGTCAGCGACCCCACCATGGACGACCCCGACACCGCCCCGAAACCCGCACAGGCCCCGATGGAGCCATAGGCGGCAGAGCCCCGGATCGGAACGCCGCGATGCAGGAACATATAGAGGTTCGCCCCGATATTCGAACGGCTGATCAACTCGCCCAGAAACACGAAGAGCGGCACGGCGAGCAGGATGTAATTGATCCACACCCCCCAGAGCTTGAGCTGCGCCGACACAAGCGAGGTGTTGAAGGTCTGGATCTGCCACAGAAACGGCAGCGAGGCCGCCGCAAGAGCAAAGGGGATCGGCAGACCAAGTGCAATCAGCACGATCAGAAGGCCCATCAGGCCCAGAGCGACCTCATACCATTCCATCGCGCTCTTCCTTCTCAGGGGCCGGACTGAGCGCGATCTGCACCAGTCGCAGCGTGGCATAGAGGGTGAAAACCGAAAGCGACGCCGCCGCCGCGCCCCAGAACAGGTAGCGCGGCCAGTTCAGGATCTCGGACGAGGCACCCGAGTTGAACGCCCGGATCGTCGCATTGATCGTGGTGATCGAGAAGAACACGCCGATCAGCGCCATGATCGCGCCATTCATCAGCGCGATCAGTTTCTGGATGCCTGGGCGTAGCGCATCGGTCAGCAAGGTTACGCGTGGATAAGAATCCTCGCGCATTGCATAGGCCAGCCCCACCAGTGCCACCGGAAACAGCAAGAGCGCTGTGGCTTCCGTCACCATCCGGTCAGGCCGCCCGATCACATAGCGCATGAACACCCCGTAGCTGATCCAGACCATCTGGACCACGATGATCAGCGCCCCGATGGCCGCCAGCCCCAGCACCAGCCATTCGACGGTTTTCGTTGCTCGATCAATCAGCGCGCGCATGAGAACCTCTCTGGTCGGTATCGGGGCTGGCCCTTAGTCCTGAACCCGCCTTAAAGCTGGTGTTGGGCAAACAACGCCCGGATCTGGCCCGCAAGCTCAGGGCCGCAGGCATTGTCCACCTCTTCGGTCCATTTCGCGGCAATCTCCGAGATCATCGCATTGCGCTCGGCGCGCGAGATTGACACGGCAGCGCCGCCACCCTTCATCACGGCATTGCCGACCTGTGCATCAATCCAGTCCTCATAGCGCGGTTGCAACCAGGCTTCGGTCTCGGCACCCGCTTCCAGCAGCGCGGCCTGATCAGCTTCCGACAGCCGGTTGAAACGGTCAAGATTCATCATGTACTGGATATTGCCATAGAACAGGCTCGCATTGATCATATAGGGCATGACGTTCCACAACTGCCACGAACTGTAAGTGGCAACACCCATGTTGATTCCGTTCACGACACCGCGCTCGGCGGATTGAAACACCTCGCCCGGCGCAACAAAGACCGGCTGCCCGCCCCATGTCTCGATCATCATGCTGACCAGCGGGCCGATAGAGCGCACAAGCATGCCATCAAGCTTGTTCAGACCCTCGATCGGTCCCTGAAACCACCATTCCTGATCATAGGAGTAATTCGAATTGATGATCGGGATCAGCCCCACATTGGCGGCTTCCGGCGCGATCAATTCGGCATAGGCCGCGTCCAGCCCCACCTGATCACTCAGGTCCACCGCTGCCGGATAGAGCGAGGTTACACGGTAGCACGGCAGGCGCGTATCGGCCGAGATCCAGCTGATATCCGCCACCCCGCCCTGAATGGCGTCAACCCCGTCCGACCAGCCATGCAGCGTTGAAGATGGGAAAATCTCGACCGTGATGCGGCCTTCGGTCTTCTCTCCCACCAGTTCCGCGAATTTCGCGAATCCCTGATAGCGGATGTCGGTTTCATTGACATAGGTGGACAGGCGGATGGTTTCGGCCTGTGCCGTGCTGGCCAGAAGGACGCTTGCGAGCGACAGGGCCACGAGTTTGGTAGGGGATGTCATCAGGGTTCTCCGTTGTTGAACGTCTTGGGGTCCGGGCCGCTCAGGCGACCTTCTGGGTATTGAAAAGATGGCCATAGGCAAACAGCGCCACAGAGCCCCCCGTGTGCAGAAACACCACGCGATCAGAGGGCTTGAAGGCGCCCGCGCGGATCATCGAGACCAGCCCGGCAAAGCCCTTGCCGGAATAGACCGGATCAAGAAGGATGCCTTCAGTCTGCGCCAGCAGCAGGATCGCCGCAACCATGTCATCGGTCGGCTGTCCGTAACCCGGTCCGACCTGATCATCGAATGCCATGACCATATCGCGCGGCAGCGCACCGCGCGCGCCGATCAGATCCGCAGTCCGTTCTGCCAGCCTGTGCACATTGTCGATCTGCTTTTCGCGTGGGGCGCGCACGGAATAGCCCGTCACCGGGATCGGCGCATTCAGCGCGAACAGCCCCGCAAGCAACCCGGCCTGCGTGCCGGCGCTGCCCGTTGCATGGACAATATGATCAATCCGTAGCCCGGCTGCATCAGCCTGCCCGACCAGTTCCTGCGCACAGGCCGCATAGCCCAGCGCGCCGACCGGGTTAGAGCCACCACCGGGGATCACATAGGGCTTGCGGCCCTGCGCGCGCAGGCTCTCGGCCAGCGCCTCGGCTTCGGCGTTCATGTCCAGCCCCTCGGGGCGGAAATCGAAGCTGCATTCCATCATCACATCCAGCAGCACATTGCCCGCCGCCTCGTAATCCGCGCCCTGATTGGTCACGCGCCGCTCCAGCAGCGCATGACATTGC
>JAFIEM010000214.1 GCA_020832555.1 Natronohydrobacter sp.
CCCCCCCCCCCCCCCGCGTTTCTTTTCCCGGAATCTGGTTGCGGCGACAAAACACTTGCTTTTGTCAAAATTGGTAATATTATTTTACCAAATCTGCGATCAGGGAGGGTCGATCATGGAGATGCCGCAACCCAATCCGGCCATAATGGCCAAGCGCGCGCGTATTCTGGCGCGGCTTTCGGATGAATTGCCACCTGAAGCCCTGATCACGGAAGAAGCCGAGTGTCGCGCCTATGAATGCGATGCGCTGACCGTCTATCGATGCATTCCCATGGCCGTGACGCTCCCGTCCTCCACTGAAGAGGTCTCGACCATCCTGCGCATCTGCCATGAGGAAGGCGTGAAGGTCGTCCCGCGCGGGGCAGGGACGTCCCTTGCGGGCGGCTCGTTGCCGACCGAGGACAGCATCATTCTGGGCGTCGCGCGGCTGCGCGATGTGCTGGAGGTGAATTATGCCGACCGCATCATCCGGGTTCAAACCGGCATGACCAATCTCTCGGTCACGGGCGAGGTGGAAAGCGACGGGTTTTTCTATGCGCCTGACCCATCGAGCCAGTTGGCTTGCGCGATTGCGGGCAATATCGCGATGAATTCAGGTGGCGCGCATTGCCTGAAATACGGGGTGACGACCAACAACCTGTTGGGTGTGACGCTGGTGCAGATGGACGGCACCATCGTCGAGATTGGCGGGGCCTATGCCGATGCCGCAGGCTACGATCTTCTGGGCGTGATCTGCGGCTCTGAAGGCCAGCTTGGCGTCGTGACCGAAGCCACCCTGCGCATCCTGCCCAAGCCTGAAGGCGCGCGGCCCGTCCTGATCGCCTTTGACAGCAATGAAGTTGCAGGCGCTTGCGTCTCCGATATCATCAAGGCGGGCGTCCTGCCGGTGGCGATCGAGTTCATGGACCGCCCCTGCATCCGCGCCTGCGAGGATTTCGCCAAGGCAGGCTATCCTGATTGCGAGGCGCTTCTGATCATCGAGGTCGAAGGGTCAGAGGCGGAAATCGCCGAGCAACTCGGCCTGATCAGCCAGATCGCGCGCCGTCACAACCCGGTGGAACTCCGCGAAAGCCAGTCGGAGGAAGAGAGCAAGAAGATCTGGCTCGGGCGCAAATCGGCATTTGGCGCAATGGGGCAGATCAATGATTATATGTGCCTTGACGGGACGATCCCGGTGTCCTCGCTGCCCTTCGTGCTGCGCCGCATTGGCGAGATGTCGAAGGAATACGGGCTGGATGTGGCCAATGTCTTTCATGCGGGCGATGGCAACATGCACCCGTTGATCCTGTTTGACGCCAATAAACCCGGCGATCTGGAAAAATGCGAGGCCTTCGGCGCGGCGATCCTGTCGCTTTGTGTCGAAGTTGGTGGCTGCCTGACCGGCGAGCATGGGGTGGGGATCGAGAAGCGCGATCTGATGTCGGTGCAGTTCAACGCGTCGGATCTGGAAGCGCAGATGCGCGTCAAGGATGTGTTCGACCCGCGCTGGTTGCTCAATCCCGCCAAGGTCTTCCCGCTTGAGGCCAGTGCGCAGCGGCGGGCGGCGTAAAGCGGGCTTTGCCCCCTCTGGGCCTTTGGCCCATTCACCCCCAGGATATTTGGGCAAGACTGAAATCAGGAAAAGAAAGAGGAGGGTCGCCCATGCGCCCTGCCAATGAGGCTGAACTGTCCGACATGATCCGCGCCGCAAAAGGCCCGCTCCGGGTTGTCGGAGGGGGGACGCGGGCTATCGGCAGACCTGTTGTCGGCGAAGTTCTGGAGACTGGCAGCTTGAGCGGAATCACGCTTTACGAGCCCGGTGCCCTGACGCTGGTCGTGCAGGCCGGAACCCCGCTGACTGAAGTCGAGGCCGCCCTTGCCGCTGAGAACCAGCGGTTGCCCTTCGAGCCTGCGGATATGCGCGCGCTGCTGCAGCGCGACGGCGTGCCCACTGTCGGGGGCATGGTTGCGGCCAATGCCTCTGGCCCGCGTCGGGTGCAGGTCGGGGCCTGTCGGGACAGTCTGATCGGGGTGCGGTTTGTTGATGGGACGGGAGCGGTCATCAAGAACGGCGGGCGCGTGATGAAGAATGTCACCGGCTATGATCTGGTCAAGCTGATGGCGGGAAGCTGGGGCACGCTGGGGGTGCTGAGCGAATGTTCCTTCAAGCTGTTGCCCGTGCCCGAGACACAGGCGACACTCATGAGTGATGTCCTGTCTGTGCCTGACGCAGTGGACCTGATGAGCCGCGCGCTTGGCACGCCCTATGAGGTGAACGGGGCTGCGCGGGATTCGGCGGGGCGCGTGGCGCTGCGGATCGAAGGGTTCGCCGAACAGGTGCGCTACCGTCTGCGCGCGCTGCAAGAAGCGCTTGGCGGGGATTGGGCGGTTCTGGACGCAGAGGCCAGCCGCGATCTCTGGGCCGGTATCCGTGATGTGACCGAGTTCGCGGGGCGGGCCGGGGATGTCTGGCGGATTTCGACCCGGCCCTCGCTTGCGCCGGATCTGGTGGCGAAGATGGGCTGCCCAGTGCTTCTGGATTGGGGCGGCGGGCTGATCTGGGCGCTGGTGCCCGAGGGCACGGACCTGCGCGCGCGGCTCGGCAAATATCAAGGTCACGCAACGCTGATCCGCGGGTCCGAGGCCACGCGCGCCGTGCTGCCGGTGTTCCAGCCGGAAGCGGCCCCGGTGGCCGCACTCAGCGCAGGCTTGCGCGCGAAATTCGACCCGCGCGGCATTCTGAACCCCGGCTTGATGGGATAAACGACATGCAGACACATTTCTCTGAAGCCCAGCTCAAGGACGCCGCCACCGCGCGCTCGAACGAAATCCTGCGCACCTGCGTGCATTGCGGCTTCTGCACAGCCACATGCCCGACCTATCAGGTGCTGGGCGATGAGTTGGACAGCCCGCGCGGGCG
>JAFIEM010000215.1 GCA_020832555.1 Natronohydrobacter sp.
CAGGCTCATAACCTGAAGGTCACAGGTTCAAATCCTGTCCCCGCAACCAGTTTCCTAAACGATATCAAATGCATAGCCTGAGGTATATTTATACCACAGGCATTTTTGCGTTTTACATCAACGCCACATCAACACCGTACCAGAAAAACCGCATTCGCGTGCACTGGCGTGCATTGGCCCGCATTCGGCGGCATTCGCGCGTAATCGACCCCGGCAAAATGCCCGTTTACGCCCCTTTTGGAGCTTACCTTATTCAATAAGAGTAGGCCGCGATGCTGCCCTGTAAAGTCGAAATTACCGTTAAAGATAAATTTCCTTGAGCGTAGCCCTGTTCGCAGTTATCTTTATCGAAAAGGGTAAGGTGGCGAAGATGGTCGATGACGCCGAGAAAAAGTTGCTGGCGGATGTCGGCTATCGGATCCGGGAGACCCGGGCCACGCAGAGTTTGAGCCTTGAACAGCTGGCGCGGCTGACTGGTATCAGTGCACCTGCCTTGTCCCTGATCGAAACTGGCAAACGCGACCCGCGGCTGACGACGCTCAAGCGGATCGCCGATGCATTGCGCGTGCCTCCCGCGACGTTGATCGCGGACGACTCTGACACCGTTGAGCCCAGCGCTCCGGCACCATCCGGAGGCTATGATCTCGGAGAGTATCAGTGACCACCTCCGTTCCCATATGGTTTGACGGCCTCGCGGTGGGGCAGGTCGATGTTACGGCTGATGGATCTCTTTCTTTGCAATATGCCGAGCGATGGCTGCAGACGACCGGGGCGTTCCCCTTGTCTGTCACCATGCCGCTGCGCGCCGATCCCTATCCCTCTGATGTCATCTCCCCCTGGCTGGCCAACCTCTTGCCAGAGGAAGAACAGCTTCAGGTTCTGACCCGATCTCTCGGCCTCGATCAGGCAGATGTTCTGGCCGTACTGGCAGAGATCGGAGGCGACACGGCCGGCGCTCTGTCCTTCGGCGCTGCGACGGATCGGGCGCTATGGGCCTATGCGCCGCTCACGACCTTCTATGACACGGCCGACCCGCATCAGGCGCTCGAGCGCCACTTTGAGGATCTCGGTCGTCGGCCGTTTCTGGTTGGCGAGGAGGGCGTGCGCCAGTCGCTGGCGGGTGGCCAGAAGAAGTCGGCGCTCGCCGTTCTCGGACCAGACGGTGCGCCTGTGCTGCGCCTGCCGGAGGAGGGCGATGTTCTTGCCGTACCTCTCAATGGTGCCCCCTCGACATTGATCGTGAAGCCCGACAATCCCAACCTTCCCGGCATCACCGAAAACGAGGTCTGGTGTCTGCGTATGGCGCAGGCGATCGGTATCGATGCTGCACAAGTGACGATCCTCCAGTCGTCAAAACGGACAGCGATCGGTGTGCTGCGCTATGATCGCAGGATCGGGCGGAGCGGCCAGCTTCTGCGCCTGCACCAGGAAGACTTCGCGCAGGCCAATGGCCTGCCTCCGGGGCGGAAGTATGAGCGCGGCACGTTGCGCGGGCTCGACCTCAAAACCCTGCTGGAAACCGGTCGCCATGTCAGCGCAACCGATGCACTGGCGCTGCTCGATCAGGTCATCTTCAACATCCTCGTCGCCAACACCGACGCGCATGCGAAGAACTATTCCCTGATCCTGCCGGTGGGCGGTGGCCCGCGTCTCGCGCCGCTTTATGATGTCTCGACGGTGCTGTCCTGGCCCCATGTCGTAAAGACCTACGCTCAATCCATCGACGGCAAGAAGCGACGCCCGGACACGATTTCTGGGCGGCACTGGGAAGCCCTCGCGCGGGAGGTTGGGTATCGTCCAACCGATGTGAAGCACCGTGTCCAGCAGATCGTCGATGCGCTGGTGGCGAACAGAGCGAAGATCACGGGCGAGGTGGCCGCCCTGCCCGGCGCGACTGAAGGCTATGTCGTGCAGACCGCGGAAGCTGTCGAGGGGAACGCCCTGCGCATGGCGGGGCGGTTATAAAGCCAGCCTTGTCACAGCGCCGCGTGATGTGTAGATTACCAAGTCATACTTGGAGTCTGCCCATGACAGTCAAAACAACGCTCAGTTTCACGGATCGCCATCATCGTTTCCTGACTGACAAAGTCGGAGAAGGCGTCTTCGCCTCGCAGAGCGCGGCTGTGGCGGCGGCGCTTGAACAGATGATCCGCGATGAAGAAGAGCGCGCCATCGCGCTTGATGCGATGGCCGATGAAATCCGCGCACGCATGCGCACACCGCATGCGGAATATGTTGCTCCCGAGGGCGCCTTTGCGGCGGCCCGCGCCCGTATCGGCGTTGCGCGGCAGGAATGAGTTATCGCATCCGGTTTCACCCGGCTGTGGCGGATGACTTGGCATCGATCGCGGAGCTGATTGCCGATTACGCCGGGCAGGAGGCAGCCGAACGGCGGCTTTCCGAGATTGAGGCCGTGATTTCCAGTCTGGCTGACACTCCTCTGAAAGGCAGCGTCCGCTCGGAAATCGTTCCGGGTCTCCGCGCTATACCAGCAGGACGCAAGGCGGTCATTGCCTTTACTGTGAACGAGGCTGAGCGCGAGGTTCTGGTTCATGTCATCAGCTATGCCGGTTCGGACTGGATCGCGCGCAGCACTGCGCGGGGGCGTTAGGGGATGGCGAAGACACCGGCACATAAGTGGGCGTTCAAACCTGGCATGCGCGCGGGTCTTTACAGCTGGCGTTCTTCGTCCAAGGCGATTGAGAGGCTGAAATCTGCGACATCCGAGATAAAGGCGGTGAACCGATCAGACCCGGTCACTGCCGCCGAAGGAGTGGTTGCGCTGGCGGAGCGCATCTGGCCTGCCTTCGAGCATATCGACACATCGACAGGAGCGCTTGGCTCTGCTGTGTATCGCACACTGACGGATCTCGTGCAGGTGCTCATTGCTGCACCAGC
>JAFIEM010000054.1 GCA_020832555.1 Natronohydrobacter sp.
CGACCGATGCTGATGTTTTCTGCATAATGCGCCATGTTTACGCTACCTTTGTCTCTGTGCAGGTTGCCCCGCTGTTGAGATGAAGATAGTCGATTGCTGCGCATGCACAATGCATTTTGCTGCATTGCGGCTATGCGCTAAGTGCAAGTTTCCGCTAGGGAAGCTTTTGTTGGCTTATCAATTGATCAAAAAAAATAGCAAATGCCCGGTTATCGTGCAGAAAATGTACGCGCGTAAAATAACACTCAGCTAAAGGTTGTTTTTCAGGTCCAGAGCGATCTGGACCATCTCTGATTTTTGCAATTGCGGCGGTGTGCTGAACTGATCCGCTCCGTCCCGCAGATAGGCGGCCGATGTCACGTCATGCACATGGAACATGGGAACGACATGCGCATGGGCGTGCGGCACATGAATACCGGTATAGAACATCGACACACGTTCGACCGCGTAAAGCCGCTTCATGGCGCGCGCGATCCGCTGGGCGCAACTGGTAATGCGTGTCGCCAAGTCTTCGGGCAGATCCTCGAACCAGACAACATGCGCTTTCGGGATCACCAATGCATGACCCTTGCGGATCGGATGAAGATCCAGAAACGCAAGGATATGCGTATCCTCGTATAGTGTATAGGCGGGCAATTCCCCCGCCGCGATCTTGCAGAAAAGGCAGTCAGTCATGCATGGTCTCCGGCAGATTGCTGCACCATGTCACAGTAGCTTGGGCGGGGCAATTGTGCAGGCATGATTGCGAAGGCCTTGCCGCGCCCCTAATACTGCCCATGTCTTGACGCGTGACGCCACCAACGGGAACCAGAGAATGACCATCACCAAAGATCATGTCCTAGCCGCCCTCGACCGTGTGGCCTTGCCGGATGGCGGAACACTGGTGTCGCGCGATCTGGTGCGTGCCCTTGTGGTCGAGGACAGCGCCGTGCGTTTCGTGATCGAAGCCGAGTCCCCCGAGGCTGCGCAAGCGCTCACGCCCGTCCGTCAGCAGGCAGAGGCCGCAGTCGCAGCGCTGGAGGGCGTGGCGCGCGTTTCCGTCGCTTTGACCGCGCACGGACCCGCAGCCAAGGCAAAGGGGCCGGCCCCGTCGCTGAAACTGGGGCGCCACCCGACCAGCCAGCCGGACAAGCAGACGATTCGGGGTATTTCGAACATTATTGCCGTGGGGTCAGGCAAGGGTGGCGTGGGCAAATCCACTGTCGCCTCGAACCTTGCAGTGGCGTTGGCGCGGCACGGGTTGCGCGTGGGCCTGCTCGATGCCGATATCTATGGCCCCAGTCAGCCGCGCATGATGGGGGTCGAGCGACGCCCGGCCTCGCCCGATGGCAAGACCATCATCCCGCTCACGGCGCATGGTGTCACAATGATCTCGATCGGGCTCATGCTCAAAGAGGATGAAGCCGTGATCTGGCGCGGTCCCATGCTGATGGGCGCATTGCAGCAATTGCTGACCCAGGTCGAATGGGGTGTGCTGGATGTGTTGATTGTCGATATGCCACCGGGGACCGGGGATATCCAGCTGACGCTCTGCTCGAAATTCGATGTGCGCGGGGCTGTTGTGGTTTCGACCCCGCAGGATGTGGCGCTGCTGGATGCGCGCAAGGCGCTTCGGGCGTTCCAGACGCTGAAAACCCCGATCCTCGGGCTGATTGAAAACATGTCCACCTTCATCTGCCCCAAATGCGGCCATGAAGAGCATATCTTTGGCGAAGGAGGTGTACGGGCCGAGGCTGAGAAGCAGGGGCTGACTTTTCTGGGGGAATTGCCGCTAAGCGTGGAAGTGCGCCTTGCAGGAGATGGCGGCGTGCCGGTGGCCGCGACCGACAGTCCTGTGGCAAAAGCTTACGAGCGGATGGCCGCGCGGTTGATCGAACTCCTCTAGAACCTGTCGCACCACGCTCCGGGATTTCATGGAATGACCCGGAAGCGGCGTCATGGAATCTCATGGAAGTCGCGTAAACCTCGTTCACGAACCTGTCGCGCACGAATCACTCGGCTGTGATTCGGAGTGTTTTCCGACCTTGGGCTCTGTCATCTGCGATCTTTCTGGCTGGAAACCGGTGATTTCTGCGCAATTTTGTTGCGAAACTGCAACGCGGTCCGGCTTCGTGAGAATTTTATGGAATCCTCTGGTACTGCCCGGTCCGGCTAAGACTCTGCTCGAGTCTGTTGGATATGTGGCGCAGTTCTTCAAAGGTTCTCACTATATATAGATAAGTTTGTGGTCGAATTACGCTATTCAGCCCTTTGCCTTGCCAGCGCAAAAGCCCTCAGGCGGCGCTGGGTTCCATGTTTTCCCTTGATGGCCATAAAGTTCCATGCCATTCCATATGACAAGATAAGCGAGCAGCAAGGGGCACCAAGACCCCACCGAGGCAAAGAGTTTCATACAGGCAACTCGCTCATCTGAAAAAAGAGATCCGGCGCGCTCGCGAGCAGCATCCCCCTCCCCCCAAGGAGCGAGCGCCAACCGGGCACCCAGCGATGGGACAGTCGGCGGATCGAGCAGTGGCAGCAGCTCGATCCGCCGTTTTCATTTCTGCCCGAATCATGCGGGCGCGACAAGAAAAAAGGACCGCCGGGCCGTGGCACGCAGGTTCAGAAGCACATACCACCAGAAGGTGGATGGAAAGGGCCGCGTGTCGGTCCCGGCTTCGTTCCGCCGCGTGATCGAAGAGGGTGATCCCGAATGGAGCGCAGGCCAGCGCCCGAATTTCATCATCGTTTTCGGTCTGAAATATCAGAAGCGGCTGGATTGCTTCACCATGAACGCGATGGAAGAAATCGACCAGCGCATCGACGAGATGGAGCCGGGCACAGAGGATCGCAAGACCCTTGAGCGCATCTATCACGCCCATTCCATCGAGGCACAGATCGACGAAGATGGCCGCATCATCCTGCCCCAGAACCTGCGCGACAAGCTGGAGCTGGTGCCAGATGAAAAAGCCCGTTTCGTAGGGTCGAATGATCACTTTCAGGTCTGGAAGAATGAGACTTATGTCTCGGTTTATGGCCCGGATGATGACGAATTCACCGAGGACCGTCCGGCCGATTACGATCCGCGCATCCTGTTTTCCAAGCGTGCCCAGGGGACATGATGCAGGACGCGACCCCATCTGCGCATATCCCCGTCCTGCTTCGCCCGATCCTGCACCATCTGGCCCCGATCTCGGGTATCTGGCTTGACGGGACACTGGGCGCGGGCGGCTATGCACGCGCACTGCTTGATGCGGGCGCGGATCAGGTGATCGGGGTGGATCAAGACCCTTTGGCGTTGGAGATGGCGCGCGATTGGGCTGCCGCCTATGGCGACCGGTTGCGGCTGGTGCAGGGCAATTTCGCGCAGCTTGACCAGCATGCAGGCGGATTGATCGACGGGGTGGTGCTGGATCTGGGGGTGTCCTCGATGCAGCTGGATCGGGCTGAACGCGGTTTTTCTTTCGCCAAGGACGGCCCGCTGGACATGCGTATGTCGCAATCGGGGCTGTCTGCGCATGATCTGGTCAATGACGCCAGCGAGGAAATGTTGGCCGATATCCTGTTTCATTACGGCGAGGAGCGCGCGGCGCGGCGCATTGCCCGCGCCATCCTGCGCGCGCGCGAGACAGCGCCCATCGACTCGACGCTCCAGCTTGCCAGTATCGTCTCAAGCTGCCTGCCGCGCCCGAAACCCGGCCAGAGCCATCCCGCCACGCGCAGCTTTCAGGCGCTGCGCATTGCGGTCAATGCGGAATTTGACGCACTGGTGGCGGGGCTGGAGGCCGCAGAACGTGCGCTGCGACCGGGTGGCAAGCTTGCTGTGGTCAGCTTTCATTCGATGGAAGATCGCGTCGTGAAGCGCTTTCTCGCGCTGCGCGCAGGGCAGGGGGGGCGTGCCAATCGCTACGCGCCAGAGGCACCTGCCGATGCGCCGCGATTCACTCTGATAGCGCGCAGCGGGGTTGCAGCGGATGCGGAGGAACTGGCGCAGAACCCGCGCGCGCGCTCGGCGCGGTTGCGCATGGCGCAGCGCAGCGATGCACCCGCTGGCCCGGTCGCACGCGAGCAGTTGGGCTTGCCGACATTGGCACTGGATAAGGGAAAATAAGGACGATGCGCAGTTTCCTCTATCTTTGCACGGCACTTGCGGTGATTGCGCTCGCCGCCTGGGCCTATCGCGAAAATCACATGACCCAGCAGGCGATGAACGAGCGCCGGGCGCTCGAGCGCGAGATCGCGCTTCTGAACGAGACCATCAGCATCCAGCGCGCTGAATGGGCCTATCTGAACCGCCCTGATCGCCTTCGCGAACTCGTCGATGTGAATTTCGAACAGCTCAGACTGGTCCCGATTACTGGCGCGCATTTCGGAGAAATTGGCCAGATCGTCTATCCGCTGCCTGCGCCACGCGCTGAAATCTCTGACACGATAGAGGTTTACGGCGCAGTCGAACATCTTTTCGCCCCGTCCGAATCCGTGGAGCAGATGCCATGATCCGTACGCCGCTGCGCCCGCTGGCGCGCGTTCTCAAAGCCCGCGCCACAGGTCAGAATCCCGACCATATCGAACAGGAAAACCTGCGCCTGCGCCGCGAGGTTGCGCGCGACGGCGCGCGCCTGCGCGCCGAAGGCCGCTTGCTGGCACTGGCCTTGCTGTTCCTGTCGGCTTTTGTCGTGCTGGGCGCGCGCATGGGGCTTCTGGCTGCCACCACACCACTGGAACTCTCGCGTGGCGTCCTTGAGGATATTTCGGGCGCGCGTGCCGATATCGTTGACCGCCACGGTCGGGTTCTGGCCACCAATCTGGCGACCCACGCCCTTTATGCCGAAACCCGGCGGATGGTGGACCCGGTGCGCGCCGCGCATGAACTGGCGCGGATTTTCCCGGATATCGACGGTGCGCGCATGGCCGAGCGCTTCACCGACAAGAACCGCCGCTTCATCTGGATCCGCACGCGGCTGTCGCCCGAACAGATGCAGGCCGTGCATGATATCGGCGAGCCGGGCCTGCTGTTCGGCCCGCGCGAGATGCGTCTCTATCCCAATGGCCGGATGGCCGCGCATGTTCTGGGGGGCGCAAGTTTCGGCCAGCAGGGGGTGCGCGCCGCCGAAGTGATCGGCGTGGCCGGTATAGAACTCTATTTCGAGGACCGGTTGCGCGATCTCGCGCAGGTGGACCAGCCGTTGCAACTCTCGCTCGATCTGACGGTGCAAGCCGCAGTGACTGAAGTGCTTGAGGGCGGCAAACGCATGCTGAACGCGCGCGGTGCCACGGCAGTTCTGATGGATGTACATACTGGCGAAGTCATCAGCCTTGTCTCGCTGCCCGATTTCGACCCGAACAACCGTCCGCCGCCCCCGACCGAGGGCGAACCGGCTGACAGCCCGCTCTTCAATCGCGCCGTGCAGGGCTATTACGAACTTGGCTCGGTCATGAAGACCTTTGCGGTGGCGCAAGGGCTCGACAGCGGGCGCATTTCGCCCTCCACCATCATCGATACGCGCGGGCCGCTGACCTTCGGGCGGTTCCGTATCCGCGATTTTCGCAATTATGGCCCGCAACTGTCGGTCAAGGATGTGATGGTCAAATCCTCGAATATCGGCACGGCGCGTATCATGCAGCCGATCGGGGCAACAGCGCAGCGCGAGTTTCTGGACCGTTTCGGCTTTCTCGAACCCATGCCGCTGGAACTGGCCGAAGCCGCCCGTGCCCGACCGCTTTTGCCGGCGCGCTGGTCCGAACTGTCGGTGATGACCATATCCTACGGGCATGGCATGTCCACCAGCCCGCTGGCACTGGCGGCAGGCTATGCGACGCTGGTCAATGGTGGCCGCAGGGTCACTCCAACGCTGCTGAAACAGGATCAGGTCCAGCCGGGCCAGCAGATTATCGCGCAGCGCACATCTGATCAGATCAAGCTGATGCTGCATCAGGTGGTGCAGGAAGGCACAGCGTCTTTCGCGCGCATCCCCGGCTATCCGGTGGGCGGCAAGACCGGATCTGCCGACAAGCCCAATCCCCGCGGCGGTGGCTATAAGAAAGACGCCGTGCTTGCGACTTTCGCCAGCGTCTTTCCTGCCCATGAGCCGCGCTTCGCGCTGGTGGTCACACTGGACGAACCAGTGGACACGACCGGACCAGAGCCACGCCGGACCGCTGGCTGGACGGCTGTGCCGGTTTCCGCCGAAATCACTCGGCGCGTGGCACCCCTCCTGGGGCTGCGCCCTGTCTCTCTGGATATTGCCAATGCCAGCTTCCAACAGGGGCATTGAAGCGGGTTGCGGTTCCGGGGTAACAGGCACATCATCTGACCCGCCCGCAAGGAGTGCCCGCGCGTGACCGATCTGCCTCCCCGTCCGCTTTCGGCGCTTGGTCTCAGCCCGTCGCGTGGTGCGAATGTGACTGTGTCCGGTATCGCCATCGACAGTCGTCAGCTGCGCGAGGGGATGCTGTTCGCCGCGCTTCCCGGCTCACGGGTGCACGGCGCCGAATTCATACAATATGCGCTGCGCATGGGCGCAAGTGCCATCCTGACCGACCGCGAAGGGGCCGAGATCGCGTCAGATGTGCTGACCGGGGCCAGTGCCGCATTGGTTCTCGCGGAAGACCCGCGCGCAGCCCTTGCAGGGGCAGCGGCGCTCTGGTTCGGGGCGCAGCCTGTGACAATGGTCGCGGTGACGGGCACCAACGGCAAGACCTCGGTCGCCAGTTTCACACGGCAAATCTGGGCACAACTGGGCCATGAGGCCGCCAATATCGGCACGACCGGCATAGAGGGCGCGTTTTCCGCGCCACTGGGTCACACCACGCCGGACCAGATCACGCTGCACCGCCTGCTGGCCGAAATGGCGCAGGCAGGCGTGACACATGCCGCGATGGAAGCGTCCTCGCACGGTCTGGATCAGCGGCGCTTGGACGGGGTGCGGCTTAAAGCAGCGGCCTTCACCAATCTGAGTCAGGATCATCTGGACTATCATCTGACGATGGACGCCTATCTCGCCGCCAAGGCGCAGCTTTTCGAGCGAGTCCTGCCTGATGACGGGGTGGCGGTGGTCAATATGGATGATCCTGCCGGGGCCGAAATCCTCGATATCGCCGAAGATCGCGGGCAGGGGACGCTGACCATTGGGCGGGATGAGGATTGCGATCTGCGGATTCTGGATCAGCGCTATGATGCGGCAGGCCAGACGCTGCGCTTTGCCTATGATGGCCGCGTTTATCAGGAACGCCTGCCCCTGATCGGCGGATTTCAGGCCGAGAATGTGCTGGCCGCTGTCGGTCTGGTGCTGGCCTGTGGCGAGGACATGCCCGAAATCGCCATGCGCCTGCCGCGTCTGGAGGGGGTGCGCGGGCGCATGCAGCTTGCGGGTACCCGTGCCAATGGCGCGCCGGTTTTTGTCGATTACGCCCATACGCCCGCCGCGCTGGAAGTCGCACTTCAGGCCCTGCGCCCGCATGTCATGGGTCGCCTGATTGTGGTTTTTGGGGCTGGTGGCGACCGTGACAAGGGCAAGCGCCCGCTGATGGGAAAAGCCGCCGCAGATAACGCTGATGTTGTATATGTGACAGACGATAACCCCAGATCCGAAGATCCTTCCCAGATCCGTGTCGAAATATTGAAAGCTTGTCCAGAGGCGAACGAGGTCGCCGACCGCGCCGAAGCGATATTGCGCGCCGTTGATGCGTTGGGGCCTGGCGATGCGCTTCTGATCGCGGGCAAGGGACATGAGACAGGCCAGATCGTCGGCGATACGGTCTATCCCTTTGATGATGTCGAACAGGCTTCCGTTGCCATTGCCGCTCTGGAGGCCCGCGCATGACGCTCTGGACCTCTCAGGATGCCGCGCGCGCCACAGGCGGACGGGCGAGTTGCGACTGGACCGCCACCGGCATTTCCATTGATACCCGCAGCCTGCAACCCGGTGATCTGTTCATCGCACTCAAGGCCGCACGCGACGGGCATGATTTCGTCGCGCAGGCATTGGAAAAAGGGGCCGCTGCGGCGCTTGTCAGTCATCGTCCTCAAAATGTGACCCCTGATGCCCCGCTGCTGATCGTGTCCGATGTGATGAAGGCGCTGACCGCCCTCGGGGCCGCAGGTCGTGCGCGCACGAAAGCGCGCATCGTCGCCGTTACAGGCTCTGTCGGCAAAACTTCGACCAAGGAAATGCTGCGCGAAATGCTGGCGGATTTCGGCACCACCCATGCCGCCGAGGCGAGTTTCAACAACCATTGGGGCGTGCCGATCACTTTGGCGCGGCTCGATCCCAATGCCGATTTCGCTGCCATCGAGATCGGCATGAACCACCCCGGCGAAATCGAACCGCTTGCGCGTCTCGCCCGCCCGCACGTTGCCATGATCACGACCATCGCGCCCGCGCATCTCGAAGCCTTCGAGAACATCGACGGGATCGCGCATGAGAAAGCCAGTATCTTCATGGGGCTGGAAGCTGATGCTCATGCAATCTACCCTTGTGATCTGCCCACCAGCCCGATCTTGGCGCAGGCCGCACAGGCCAGCGGCGCGACCTGTCTGCCCTTTGGCAACTCCTCTGACACAGTGCGCCTGCATGACATGACCCAATCCGATGCCGCGCTGGTCTTGCGCGCGCAGATCGGGCAGATGCGGCTTGCTGTGCGTTTGCGTGATGCGGGGGCGCATTTCGGCATGAATGCGCTGGGCTGCCTTGCCGTGGCTGAAGCACTGGGCCTTGATCTGCCGCGCGCGGCGCTTGCGCTGGGGCGCTGGCAGCCGCCCGCTGGTCGCGGTTTGCGCCAGATCATCACCCTCGATCCGGTCGAGGAGCACAAGTTCACTCTGATTGACGATGCCTTCAACGCCAATCCCGCCTCGCTCAGGGCCGCGTTGGAGATGCTTGCGCGCATGACGCCGGGGCGCACGCAGGCCGACCGTGCCGGGCGGCGCGTTGCGATCCTTGGTGACATGCTGGAACTCGGGCCAGAGGAGTTTGCCTTGCATGCCGCCGTCGCGGATGATCCGGCGCTTGAAGCGGTCGATCTGGTGCATTGTGTCGGTCCACGCATGGCCGCACTTCACGCATGTCTGCCCCAACGCAAAAAGGGGCGGCATGCCCAGTCCGCCGATGATCTGGCGAGCATCGCGCATCACCTGGTCGCGCCGGGCGATATCGTGCTGGTCAAAGGGTCGAAATCAAGTTTTGTGTCGCGGATTGTCGACGGGTTGCGCAATCTCGATGCCGTGCAGCCCCAGATCAAGGGAAAGTAACGCATGTTGTTTTGGTTAACCGAGTTCGCGGATGTCGTGCCGGGCTTCAATCTGTTTCGCTACATCACCTTCCGGGCAGGGGCGGCGTTCTTTACGGCGCTCTTCTTCGGCTTCATGTTTGGCAAGCCCCTGATCAACCTGCTGCGCCGCCGTCAGGCCAATGGCCAGCCGATCCGCGAGGATGGTCCTGAAAGCCATCTGCTGACCAAGACGGGCACGCCCACTATGGGCGGATTGTTGATCCTCTCGGCGCTGACTGTTGCCACATTGCTCTGGGCACGGTTGGACAATGCCTATGTCTGGATCGTTCTGCTGGTGACGGTCGGGTTCGGGCTGATCGGTTTTGCGGATGATCTGGCCAAGGTTTCGAAAGGCAATGTCAAAGGCGTGTCGGCACGGATGCGCCTTGCACTCGGCACATTGATCGGACTCTGCGCCTCTGGTGCGGCCATGTATCTGCACCCGCCCTCGCTGACAGGCCAACTGGCAGTTCCCGTGTTCAAAGAGGTTCTGATCCATCTGGGCTGGTTCTTCGTCCCCTTCGGCGCCTTCGTGATCCTTGGCGCGGCCAATTCCGTCAACCTGACCGATGGGCTGGACGGGCTTGCGATCATGCCGGTGATGATCGCGGCGGGAACGCTGGGTGTGATCGCCTATGCGGTCGGGCGCGTCGATTTCACCTCCTATCTCGACGTGCATTATGTGCCGGGAGCAGGTGAGTTGCTGATCTTCACCGCCGCACTGGCAGGGGGGGGCTTGGGGTTCCTTTGGTATAATGCGCCGCCCGCAGCGGTGTTCATGGGCGACACTGGTTCGCTTGCTCTGGGCGGTGCGCTTGGGGCCATCGCGGTCGTGATCAAGCACGAGATCGTGCTTGCCATTGTCGGCGGTATTTTCGTGGTCGAAACGCTCTCGGTCGTGATTCAGGTGCTCTATTACAAGCGCACGGGTAAACGGGTTTTCCTGATGGCCCCGATTCACCACCATTTCGAGAAGAAGGGCTGGGCAGAGCCGCAAATCGTGATCCGCTTCTGGATCATCGCACTGGTTCTGGCACTGATCGGGCTCGCGACGCTCAAGGTGCGCTAAGTTTTATCTTGCCAGAAATACTCAAAAAAATGGGGGCGCATCGCGCCCCCGAACTTTTTCCACCGGTTATGAAGCTCAGCGCAGGCCAGCGCAGAAATCCTGTATCCGCGTGCAGGCTTCCTTGAGCGCGGCGTCTGAAGTCGCATAGCTGACCCGGAAGCACGGAGAGGTGCCGAAAGCTGCACCGAACACGACGGCCACACCTTTTTCTTCCAGCAGCGCTGTCGCAAAAGCCTCATCATCGGCGATGAGCGTGCCGCCCGCCGAGGTCTTGCCGATGCATCCTGCAATCGAGGGGTAGACGTAGAAAGCGCCTTCCGGCACCGGGCATTCGACACCTTCGGCAGCATTCAGCATCTCGACCACCAGATCACGGCGGCGCTGGAACAGCGCGTTGTTGGTCGCGATATAGTCCTGCGGGCCGGTCAGCGCCTCGACCGCCGCCCATTGGCTGACCGAGCAGGGGTTCGAGGTCGATTGCGACTGGATTTTTCCCATCGCCTTGATGATCTCGACGGGGCCTGCTGCATAGCCGATCCGCCAGCCGGTCATGGCATAGGCTTTCGACACGCCATTCACGGTCAGGGTGCGGTCATAAAGCGCGGGTTCGACCTGCGCCGGTGTGCAGAAACTGAAATCGTCATAGACCAGATGCTCATACATATCATCCGACATCACCCAGACATGGGGATGGCGCATCAGGACGTCGGTCAGCGCTTTCAGCTCGTCCCAGGTGTAGCCCGCGCCGGTGGGGTTCGAAGGCGAGTTGAAGATCAGCCACTTGGTTTTCGGCGTGATGGCGGCGTCCAGTGCCTCGGGTGTGAGCTTGTAGGCGGTTTCTGCGGTCGCTTCCGCAATCACCGGCTCGCCGCCTGCCAGCAGCACCATATCCGGGTAGCTGACCCAATAGGGGGCAGGGATCACGACTTCATCACCGGGGTTCAGCGTGGCCACCAGAGCGTTATACAGCACCTGCTTGCCGCCGGTGCCGACCGTCACTTGTGCCGGGGTGTAGTCCAGATTGTTGTCGCGCTTGAACTTCGCGCAGATCGCTTTCTTCAGTTCAGGAATGCCATCGACCGCGGTGTATTTCGTTTTCCCTGCATCAATGGCCGCTTTTGCGGCGTCCTTGATGTTCTGCGGCGTGTCAAAATCAGGCTCACCGGCACCCAGGCCGATGACATCCTTGCCCGCGGCTTTCAGTTCTGCGGCCTTGGTTGTCACCGCGATCGTGGGCGATGGTTTGACGCGGGACAGGGTGTCGGAGAGAAAGGCCATGAGGGAGAACTCCAGTTTGTATCTCGGGCGCGCTTTTCATATGGTGGCGGCAAGTGCCGTTCAAGCACAATCAAATCCCGAAAGGACGCGATATGACGGAAACAACCGAAGCACAGGACTGGTATTCAGGGGAACATGCCACATTCGGCGACCGCCTGACCGCCGCGCGCGAGGCGCAAGGGCTGAGCACGACCGAGCTTGCCCGCCGGCTTGGCGTGAAACTGAAAACCATCGAGGCTTGGGAAAATGACACTTCCGAGCCACGCGCCAACAAGTTGCAGATGGTGGCGGGGCTTCTGAATGTCTCGATCCGCTGGCTTCTGACCGGCGAAGGCGAAGGCGTGTCCGAGCCTGCGAGCGTCGAAGAGATGGAAGCCGACGCCAAGGCGCTGCTGCGCGACATCCAGCAGATGCGTCAGCAGATGACCGGTCTTGCAACGCGCATGGGAATGGCAGAAAAACGTCTGCGTCTGATCCTGAAAGAGGCATTCTGAACATGGACCTGTCGGCGCAAGAGGCGCGGCTGAAAAAGTTGCGGATGCGATCCTGGCGACGGGGCATGAAGGAGATGGACCTGATCCTTGGCCCCTATGCCGACGCCGAACTGGACCACTTCGCGCCCGAGCTTCTGGACGCCTATGAGGCGCTTCTCGACGAGAATGACCAGGATCTTTACCTCTGGGTGACTGGTGCTGTCGCCTGTCCGCCGGATGTCGCGCCAATGATTTCCCGGATCTCTGATGCGGCGGGCCTGCGCAGGGCCTAGAAAGTAGCTTGGAGTTAACCTGATTTTCGTTATTGGACGTCATTCTCGCCTGAGTTATCGCAGGAATGGAGCAGTCTGTGACAGTTCAGCACAACATGGGCCTGCCGCTGAGGGGGGAGTTTCTGGCGCGCTATCTCGACAATCTCGCGCTGCTGGAACGGCTGCACCGTCTGCTTCTGGATGTCATCAAGGATGAATTCGAGCGACTTGGCATGGTCGATATCAACCCCGTGCAGGCGCTTTTGCTATTCAACATTGCCGATCATGAGGTCACGGCGGGAGAGTTGAAATCGCGCGGCTATTACCAAGGGTCGAATGTCTCCTACAACCTCAAGAAACTTGTGGAGCTGGGCTATATGCATCACGAACGCTGTGCGGTTGACCGTCGTGCAGTTCGGGTCCGCCTGACAGAAAAGGGTCAGGTCGTGCGGGACCGGATTCTGGATCTCTTCGCACGCCACGCTCTGTCACTCCATGAAGAAGGCGTGATCGAATTTGCCACGCTGGATGCAGTCGCGCGCGCGCTCAAGCGGATGGAACGCTTCTGGAGCGATCAGATACGCTATATCTACTGAAAACCAACTCGCGGGCACAGGCGACAACTACGGTCCCTTTCAGGCGCCGCATCTGAATCCTGAGAACGGCGACCTGACCTTCAGCGGAATGGGGGGGCGTAAAGCAGCCCGCCCTGTGTCCAGGGCACATTCAGCCCGCGTGAAATTCCGATCGGGGTCTGCTCCCCGATTGTGCTGGCGAACAACTCTCCGTAATTCCCCACCGAACCGATGGCGCGCGCAGCCCAGTCATCCCTGATGCCCAGCATGGCCCCGAACCCACCCTCGCTGCCCAGCAGGCGCCGGATTTCGGGGTGCGGGCTGTTGGTTTTCAGTTCTTCCAGATTGAGCGAGGTGATGCCCAGTTCCTCGGCGGCGATCAGTGCAAAGAGCGTCCAGCGCACGATGTCGGCCCAGTGGTCATCCCCTGCGCGCACCAGTGGCCCCATGGGCTGTTTTGTTGTGGCTTCGGGCAGAATCACATGCTCTCCAGGTTCGGCGAGGCTGGCCTTGAGCGCCGACAGCATCGAGATATCCGCAGTATAGGCATCGCAACCTTTCTCAAGATAGGTTGCTTTGCCGTGATCCGAATTGGCCACCGGGACGAATTCGAAACTCAGCCCGTTGACCTGTGCGTAATCCGAAAGACCCTGCGCCGCCATCGTGCCCCGTTCGGCACAGATCCTGGCCCCGTCAAGTTCCCTGACGGATGTCGCGCCCTGTGCCCGCGCAACCATGATCCTTTGCTCGCCATAATAGGCTGGCTCTACGAAGGAAACCGCTGCGCCAACAACGCGGCGAAAAGTCCATGTCTTACCTCGTGCAAGCAAATCGATCTCGCCCTCGGCAAGGGCATCCATGCAGGTCTCGGCGCTGAGTTTCACGAAGGATACCGCGTTGCGATCGCCAAGAACCGCCGCCGCCAGAGCGCGACACAGGCCGACATCAAAACCGTGCCAGTTGCCATTCCCATCTTCGACAGCGAAACCGGGCTGATGCTCATGTGTGCCGCAGATCAATTCACCCCGCGCGAGCACTGTTTCCAGCGTTGTCTGGCCAGCAACAGGCCCTGCCACGCAAAATGCGAGAGCAAGCGTTGTGGTGAAACGCTGTCGTGTCATCGTGACCTCTCTGGCAGGGGTGCCATTTTGGCGATGGTTGGTGGACACTGTATGGTGCCGGGTCGCATATTCTGCCCGAAACTGCGCCGAATTCAGCCGCGGGGTCAAGGCAGGAATGTTCCCCGGCCCCTCCAGGCCCCTTCACAGTCTGGAGGGGTATGGACCGGACGGATCGAATGCGATGTTAGATCCGGTCTGTGCGCGGACAGCTCGCGCCGCAACATTTGCCTGACAAATCCGCCGAAATCACCGGTATATCGCCTCCGCCTGCCGCGTTGCCGTTTGTTGCGCTCCGTTTGCGCAGGCAACTCGCAGGGCGGAAGGCCCGAAATCAGCCGCACTGGAAAGACCTGTAACAAATCCTTGAGTTCACGGCCTATCTGCCTATGCTGCGCTGCAGCCAGAAGGTCGCCCGTCATGCCCAAATACCTCACTCTCACCGATTACGCCCAGATCACGGGGTCCGCGCCGATCAAGCGCGAAACCCATGGTTGGCGCGCGAAATGCCTGCAACGTCTGGTGCGGCTGGATATGCCCGTACCGCAGACGATTGCGCTGTCTTTCGGCGTGGTGCGTGAAATCGCGACTGGCGCGCAAATGAACCTGCGCCATCTCCTTGGACATTTCCCGCAAGACCAGCTGCTCTCGGTGCGTCCGAGTGCAGAACATCCGCAATGGGGCGGGCCTGCCGCGATCTTGAATATCGGCATGAATGACGACAAACACGCCCAGATCAGTGCTGCGCATGGCGAGCCCGTGGCGACTGCACTCTATCTGCGTTTCGTGCAAAGCTATGCCGAGCATGTGGCGCATCTTGATCCCGACATGTTCGATGTCGCCGAACCATGCCTGCCTGCGCTGCAGGCGGCGTTGCGCGACTACGAGATGGAGATGGAAGAACCCTTCCCCCAATCGCCTGCGCAGCAGCTTGCCGATGTGCTGCGCTCGATGGCGCGCGCCTGGGAAGGTACCTCGGCGCGGCTGTTGAGGCAGGCCAAGGGCGCGTCGGCGGATGCGGGGCTTGGGTTGGTGGTGCAGGCCATGGCGGGGGGCATGGGCACTGGGTTCAGCGGGGCCGGGCTGATCCGCTTCATCGATGCCGAAACCGGCGCGCCCAAGGTCGCGGGCCGGTTCAAGAGGCAGGGCATCCATGGGATGGAAGCCATGCAGAACGGGAATGACACGCTTTTTCTGACGCGCGATCCCCGCGGGCCCTCGCTGGAAGAACACTGCCCCGAAGCCTATACGCAATTGGTGCAGCATGGGGCACATGCCCGCGAGCGTTTGCGCGAGGAAATGGAAATCGAGTTCACCCTCGACAATGGCAAGCTCTGGGTGCTGGATGCTGTGACGGTCCCGCGATCATCGCGGGCCTCGGTGCGTGTGGCGGTCGATCTGGCCAATGATGGCGTGATCGAGCGCGACGAAGCATTGATGCGTATTGCGCCCAAGGCGCTGAGCGAAATGCTGCATCGTCAGGTTGATCCGCAGGCCCGCGCCGAGGTTTTCGTGCGCGGTATCGCTGCCAGTCCGGGGGCTGCCATCGGTCGGATCGTATTCTCCTCGACTGCCGCGCAAGCCTGTGCCGCGCGCGATGAGCCATGCATCCTTGTGCGCCGCGAGACGACGCCCGAAGACATCCGCGGCATGCATTCTGCGCAGGCCGTTCTGACCGAACGTGGCGGCATGACCAGCCATGCCGCCGTGATCGGGCGCGGGCTTGGCGTGCCTTGCGTCGTGGGTGCGTCGCGTATGGATATCGACGAGCGTCGCAAGACATTGCGCGCGGGCAACCATCTGCTGCAGGAAGGTGACATGCTGACCGTGGACGGCACCAACGGGGTCGTGCTGATCGGCGAGGTGGCCTTGCTGGAACCATCGCTTGATGATCGTTTTACAACGCTTCTCGACTGGGCTGATGCGCGGCGCGATATCGGTATCCGTGCCAATGCCGACACTCCAGCCGATGCGCGGCTTGCTCGCGAGTTCAAGGCGCAAGGCATCGGGCTGTGCCGGACCGAGCATATGTTTTTCGAAGATGACCGTCTGACCCTGATGCGCGAGATGATTTTCGCGGATACGCCCGAGGATCGGTCAGATGCGCTGGAACGGCTTCTGCCCATGCAGCGCGCCGATTTCCGCGAGTTGTTCGAGATCATGCAGGGTCAGCCCGTTTGCATCCGCCTGTTCGACCCGCCCCTGCACGAGTTTCTGCCGCATTCGAAAGAGGGGCTCCGCTTCCTCGCGGATGCGCTGAACAAGCCGCTGTCGGAAATCACCCGCCGGGCCGAGGCGCTGTCCGAGTTCAATCCGATGCTGGGCATGCGCGGCGTGCGACTGGGGGTCACGATCCCCGAGATCTACGAGATGCAGGCACGCGCGATCTTCGAGGCCACGGCCGAGCTGGCGCATCAGGCAACGCCCGTGGTGCCGGAAGTGATGATCCCGCTGGTTTCGGCCATGCGCGAGGTCGAACTGATCAAATCGCGGATCGATGCGGTCGCGGCCATGGTGCGCTCGAAACAGGGGATTGATTTCAGCTACCGTATCGGCGTGATGGTCGAGACACCGCGCGCGGCACTTCGGGCCGGGGATATTGCGCTGCATGCCTCGTTCCTGTCCTTCGGCACGAATGACTTGACGCAGATGACTTACGGTCTGTCGCGCGATGATGCAGGGCGCTTCATGTCGGATTATGTCCAGCAGGGGGTTTTCCCTGAAGATCCGTTTCATGTGCTTGATCTTGACGGGGTGGGCGAACTTCTGGAACTGGGTGCGGCGCGCGGGCGACGGGCACGAAGTGATTTGACATTGTCGATCTGCGGTGAACACGGTGGCAACCCGGAATCGATTCGTTTTTGTCGTGGGCTGGGCTTTGACTATGTCTCCTGCTCGCCCTTCCGCGTGCCGGTTGCGCGTCTGGCTGCGGCACAGCTCGCCATCGAGGATCAGGGCTGAAGCTCTTGGTTTCACGGTAAATTTACCGCCCGGAAATTAGACCTGTCTGAGCGAAAAAGCGGCAGTTCCCCGGATTTCTGGACCTTTTGGTCATTTTCGGCTATGCGTCTGCCGCTGAGACTGACCGAAACCTTGGGAAACGGTCGCGCACAGCGCGACCGCGTGATGCATGATTGCTCGTATACAGGAACTGGCGGCAGAGACACCTGCACGCGTGACATGGTTCGCAACCCGGCAGACACAGGCGCTCCGGCGCATGGCTCGCAGGTCGCCAGCGCCACGCAGAAGCGTGACTTTCTCGACCATCTGCACCATGGCCGCATTGGTGGCCCTGCCCAGTGTCGGCTCGCGCGTGGAAGACGCAACCCTGCATTCCGAGATGCGCGCCAAACTGGTGATGGCTTCGTTGCAAAGCTCGAACCCCGCCTATCGCAACACCATGATGGTCGATCTGCCCTCAAATACCGAGGCGCGACTGGCAGCCTTGACGCCGGAACTCCCCGGTCCGACCGCTGCGACATTCGGCGTTATCCTCCAGACCCACCAAATGGAGGAGAGGATTGCGCCGCCTGCACAGATCAGACCAGATGACACACCTGCCGTCGCAACGCAGAACCCCTTGCCTTATTCATTGCACCCACAGGCGCGGCCCGCGCGCGTGGCGTCTGAAGAGGATGCCGAGCCTACAGAAATGCGGCTCTCGACACAGGGCGTCATTATCGCACCTGTGGCGATTGCGCCCAGCCATGCACCGGCAGCCTCGCTACGGCCCGCGGCACGTCCGGCCGGTCTCAACCGGCGCACAGTGCAATATACCCGCCGCTGGTTGCGCTCGGTGCCGCTGCGCGACCTCACGGAACAGGAAGCCTGTCTCGCGACGGCCATCTATCACGAGGCGCGCGGCGAGAGCATCAAGGGTCAGTTTGCCGTGGCCGAGGTGATCCTGAACCGTGCCGCATCGCGAAACTTTCCAAACTCGATCTGCGGTGTGGTCTATCAGGGCGCGCGTGGCCAGCGCGGGGGCTGTCAGTTCAGCTTCGCTTGTGATGGACGATCCGAGGCCATGCCGAACCGCACTGCGGCGAACAAAGCGCGGCGGATTGCCATGCTGATGTCCGAAGGGGCGCATAGCCGCCTGACCGAAGGGGCGCTGTATTTCCATACCACAGCCGTCAACCCGTCCTGGTCGCGGCGCTTCACCCAGACTTCGCAGATCGGTGCGCATCTTTTCTATCGCGGCTGATCCTGTCACGGTGCTGTCTTTCCGCGCTGCTAGGCTTTCGCATGTCGCAACTCGGGGTCATGCAGGCGCAATCGTGACTTGCGACCTGTCCCTGAGGGGGTAAAAGCAATCCCGCACTGGCAGTAGACTGGAAAGGCCCGCGCATGACTTCCGATATCCGCCTGGCCTTTGCCCATCCCGAAGCCCGTGCCGAAGCCTCTGCCGATGCAGGCCCGCGCGACCGGATCAGCCTGCGTGATCATGTGGTTGAGGTCGAGATCGGTGCCTTTCAGGCCGAACGCGGTGTGCGCCAACGCCTGCGCTTCAATGTGGTGGTGGAAGTGCGCCCGCATCCGGCCCCGCTGGAAGATGACGTAGACCGCATCCTGTCCTATGACCGGATCACCGAGGCAATAGCGGCAGAACTGTCCGCCGAGCGGTTGAACCTGCTGGAAACGCTGGCCGAGCGCGTGGCCGAGCGCGTGCTGCATGAACCCCAGGCGATGCGCGCTTTCGTGCGCATCGAGAAGCTGGATCGGGGTCCGGGGGCGCTGGGCGTCGAGATCGTGCGCAACCGCGCGGCCCAGCCCCTGCGCGCCGTTGATGAAAGCGGCGAGGAACAAGCGGTGCATCCGCTGGTGATCTATCTCGACAATGCCATGATCGACGCGCCGAACCTGTCTGCGCGGCTCGATAGGTTTCAGTCCGAGGACGTGCCGGTGATCCTCTGTGTCGGCATGCCACCAGAGGCTGTGGCCGAAACCGGCCACCGCGCCACCCAGCGCCGCATCGACCTTCTGGCCATCGAACAGAACGCCTGGCGACTGGCGGCCCTGGACCCACGCTGCGTCGTCGTGTCCAGTCGCACGGAAATCGACTGGGCGATGAAGCAGGGGCAGATGATTGTCTGGGCGCCCTCAAAACTGATCCTCGATTCCACTGACAGTCCGAATGCGTCTGCGCGTGATGGTCTGGCGCTGGCGTTGTGGCTGGCCGAGCATGTCGCCGCGCGCGAATTGCGTCTGCCTGAAGGGCTGTCGGTTCCCCCCGGAAGCCATGTTCCGCAAAGCAGGCTGTGACGCTGAGACTTGCGCACTGCGCCGGCTTTCGGCATGGAAGCGGGCATGACATACCGCCTGCCTCATCTCATCTCTGCTGCCCTTTCCACGCCTGATCTGCCGCCTTTGCGCGGGCAGGACGCCTTGCGCATCAGGACCGTGGCAGAGTTCACCCGTGAAGGGCCACGCGTGCTGCGCCCCGTCGATCCGTTGCGCGATCAGACACTGGTCCAGCGGCCCGCGCCTCTTTGCAGTCTGGACTGGACCAGGCCCCGGATCATGGGCATCCTGAATGTGACACCGGACAGTTTCTCGGATGGCGGCAGGTTCGCGGGGTTTGACACCGCGCGCCGCCATGCCGCGCAACTGGTGGCTGAAGGCGCGGATATTCTCGATATCGGCGGCGAGTCGACGCGCCCTGGCGCAGTCGAAGTGCCCATCGACGCGGAAATTGCCCGCACCGCGCCGCTGATTCGAGCCTTGCGCGCCGATGGGCTGCGCGTGCCGATCTCGATCGACACGCGCAAGGCCGCTGTAGCGGCTGCCGCGATCGAGGCCGGGGCTGATTTCGTGAATGATGTTTCAGCCCTGACATGGGATCGTGACATGGGCCGCGTGGTGGCGGAAGCCGGTGTGCCGCTCTGCCTGATGCATGCGCAGGGCACACCGCAGACGATGCAGCTCGATCCGCAATATTCTGATGTGACTCTCGATGTTTACGACTGGCTGGCCTCCGCGAAGGCGCGCGCTGTGGCGGCAGGAATTGCGCCGGACCGTCTGATCCTTGATCCAGGCATCGGATTTGGCAAGACGCTTGAGCATAATCTTGCCCTGATCCAGCACCTGGGGATGCTGCATGATCTGGGCTGTGTTATTTTGCTTGGCGCGTCGCGAAAGCGTTTCATCGGCACGCTCAGCGGTGTTGACGAAGCGGCCGCACGCATGGCCGGATCGCTGGCCGTGGCGCTGCACGGGGCGGCACAGGGCGCGCAGATCCTGCGCGTGCATGATGTGAAAGAAACACGACAGGCGCTTGCCCTCTGGCAGGCCCTCAATACAAGAACAGATGAGAGGTCACAGGCATGACACGCAAGCTTTTCGGCACGGACGGGGTGCGCGGTACCGCGAACACCCACCCGATGACAGCGGAAATGGCCCTGCGCCTTGGCGCGGCGGCTGGGCGTCACTTCCGGCGCAACGGCTCGAACGAGCACCGCGTGGTGATCGGCAAGGATACCCGTCTGTCGGGCTATATGTTCGAGAATGCGCTGACTGCGGGTCTGACCTCGACTGGCATGAATGTGCTGCTGCTGGGGCCGGTGCCGACGCCTGCGGTGGGGTTTCTGACGCGCTCGATGCGGGCCGATCTGGGGATCATGATTTCCGCCAGCCACAATGCGCATCAGGATAACGGGATCAAGTTCTTCGGGCCGGACGGGTTCAAGCTGTCGGATGCAGATGAAGCTTCGATAGAAGCGATTGTCGAGAGCGAGATCACCCCGGCACAACCGGCCAATATCGGTCGCGCCAAGCGGATCGAGGCGGCGGGCGGGCGCTATGTTGAATATGCCAAGACAACGCTCGCGCGCGGCACGCAGTTGGGTGGCCTCAAGATCGTGCTGGACTGCGCGAACGGGGCCGCGCATCGTGTCGCGCCGCAGCTTCTGTGGGAACTGGGCGCGGATGTTGTGCCAATCGGCACCAGCCCGAACGGTACGAATATCAACCTTGATTGCGGCTCGACCTATCCGCGCACATGTGCCGCCAAAGTGCTGGAAACCGGGGCGGATTTGGGAATTTCGCTGGATGGCGACGCAGATCGGGTGATCCTGATCGACGAGCGCGGCCAGATTGCGGATGGTGATCAGATCATGGCGCTGTTTGCCCGCCGTTTTGCCGAGGCCCAGATGCTGCGCGAGGGCGTGTTGGTGGCCACGGTCATGTCCAATCTGGGGCTGGAACGCTACCTTCTGGAGAACGGCATGCGCATGGAACGCACATCGGTCGGCGACCGCTATGTGGTCGAGCGCATGCGTCAGGGGGGGTGGAACCTGGGCGGCGAGCAATCGGGTCATATCGTGATGACCGATTATGCGACCACAGGCGACGGGCTGATCGCGGCATTGCAGTTTCTGGCCGCGATGATCGAGACGGGCAAACCGGCGTCGATGCTCGCGCGGTCCTTTGAACCCGTGCCACAGATGCTCAAGAACCTGCGCTACGCGCCGGGGGTGGATCTGCTGTCGAAATCCGAAGTGCAGGCGGTGATCGAGGATGCGAAGGCGCGGCTTGACGGACGTGGGCGGCTGTTGATCCGCAAATCCGGCACCGAACCTCTGGTGCGGGTGATGGCGGAATGCGAGGATGAGGGGCTGCTGGCCGAGATCGTGAACGGCATCATCGCGGAAATGGAAGCGGTGGCATGAGGCTGTAAGGTGCGTGCTGCAGCACGCAACCTACGCACGGCGTGATTTGGGCTTGCCAGTGGCCTGCCTTTTCCGCTAGCACTGCATGCAACAGGATACGGGAGACACTGGCGCGTGCGTCAGGGCCGAAGGAGCAACCGCCCCGGTAAACTCTCAGGCAAAAGGACCGGTCCTGCTGACAGACTCTGGAGAGAGGCGCGCAAGCGTCCGCCGAAGGGATAGCGATCTCAGGCGCAAGGGACAGAGGGGGCATGATCTGCGGGGATTTCCTCGCATGTGACATGAACCCCTTGGGCTGCGGCCCGACCCTGACAGAGGCTGACCCATGCCCGACCCAGATCTGAAACGCACGATCCTGCATCCGCTGCATGTGGAGCTTGGCGCGAAACTCGTGCCCTTTGCGGGCTACGAGATGCCCGTGCAATATCCGATGGGCGTAATGAAGGAGCATCTGCTCACGCGCGCGCAGGCGGGGCTGTTCGATGTCAGCCATATGGGGCAGGTGATGCTGCGCCCGAAATCAAGCATGGCGGCGCTGGAACTGGGGCTGGAAGCCTTGATGCCCGTGGCCGTGCAGGGCTTGGCCGAAGGGCGGCAGCGTTACGGGCTGTTCACTAATGACAAGGGCGGGATCCTTGATGATCTGATGTTTGCAAATCGCGGAGATCATTTCCTTGTCGTGGTCAATGCGGCCTGCAAGGCAGCCGATATCGCCCATATGCAGGCGCATCTGGCCGATGTGGCCGAGGTGCTGCCGGTCACGGATCGCGCGCTTCTGGCGCTGCAGGGACCACAGGCGGAAGCAGTGCTGGCGGGTCTTGTGCCGCAGGTGCGCGAGATGCGCTTCA
>JAFIEM010000216.1 GCA_020832555.1 Natronohydrobacter sp.
GGTCGAGATCCTTGGCACCCTGCCCGCGCATGAGACGGTGACGGGCTATCAGGTGACGCCGGTTCTGGCCGAGATCACGCGCGATTTCACCCCGCGCGTCGATCCGGGTGAAGTGGCCGAGGTTTTTGCCGCGCCCCTTGCGCATGTGCTGGACCCGCACCAGTTCCGGGTCGAGCGGCGCATCTGGCGGGGGACATGGCGGAATTACTATGTTGTGCCCTGGGGGCCATATTACATCTGGGGAGCGACGGCACGGATCCTGCGCGGGCTGGCGGACCGGGTGGGGCCATGAGGATCACGGCGGATTGGCTGGCGGCACCTGGCACCCAGACCGTGCTGGGGCTGCTGACGGAGGCCGGGTATCAGGCGCTGGTCGTGGGCGGCTGTGTGCGCAATACGCTGATGGGGCTGGCGGTCACGGATATTGATATTGCAACCGATGCCCTGCCTGATCGGGTGGTGGCGCTGGCCGAAGGCGCGGGTTTGCGCGCGGTGCCGACGGGGATTGCGCATGGCACGGTGACGCTGGTGGTCGGTGGCGAGGGGTTCGAGGTGACGACCTTTCGCGCCGATCTGGACACGGATGGGCGGCACGCGACGGTCGCGTTTTCGACTGACCTGACCGAGGATGCGGCGCGGCGCGATTTCACGATGAATGCGCTTTATGCGCGGGCGGATGGGGTGGTGATCGACCCTCTCGGCGGGCTGCCGGATTTGCAGGCGCGGCGGGTGCGGTTCGTGGGCGATGCGGGCCAGCGGATTGCCGAGGATTACCTGCGCATCCTGCGGTTTTTCCGCTTTCATGCGCAATATGGCGACCCGGATGCGGGGCTGGATGCAGACGCGCTGGCCGCCTGCGCAGCGGGGGCTGAGGGGATGGCGCGGCTCTCTGCCGAACGGATCGGGGCGGAGCTGCGCAAGCTTCTTTCGGCGCATGATCCGGCCCCTGCGGTGGCGGCGATGGCGCAGGCGGGGGTTCTGGCGCAGGTCTTGCCGGGGGCGGATGCGCGCGCGCTGCCCGTGCTGGTGCATCTGGAGGACGGGTTTGCGCCACGGTTTTTGCGGCGGCTGCTGGCGCTTGGGGGCGATGTGGCGCGGTTGCGACTGACGCGGGCCGAGGCGCGGGATCTGGACCGGGCGCGTGCCGCGCTTGGCGCGATGCAGCCTGCGGCGGAACTTGGCTACCGGCTGGGGCAGGATCTGGCCGCTGATGTTGTGCTGGCGCGGGCGGCGCTGTTTGAAACGCCGCTACACGCGGGCTGGCAGGTCGAGATTGCGCGCGGTGCGGGCGCGCAGTTTCCGGTCCAGGCGCGGGATCTGCCGGGGCTGGAAGGGCCTGCGCTGGGGGCAAAGCTGAAAGCGTTGGAGGCGCGCTGGATCGCGTCGGATTTCCGGCTGGACCGGGCGGCACTTCTGGGCTGACTGGCCTTCCGTCCTGCCCGCGCCTATATCTGGCGCAGGATCGGGGGCGCGCGTGCTGCAAAGAACCACAGAGACCAAGGCGATGAAACCCGGCGCGGCGCAGCGTCTGGCGGGGTTGATCGACGCATTCCAGCCCGCGCCGACGGAGCCACCGCGCAGTCTGTGGGCGTTCATCCTGTGGTCGGTCAGCGGGGCCTGGCCGGTGCTGCTGGTGGCGGGGGTGATCTCTGCCATTGTGGGCACGACCGAGGTGATCTCGGCGCTGCTGCTGGGTCTGATCATTGATGCGGCGGTCGAGACCGGGCCTGCGGCGTTTGTCACGTCGCATCTGTGGCTGATCATCGGATTTATTGCCTTTTTCGTGATTTTGCGGCCCTTGGCCTTTGGCATTTCCTCGGCGGCCAACAGCATTGTGGTGCAGCCCAATGTCTATGTGCTGGTGCAATCGCGGCTGAACCGCTGGACGCTTGGGCAACCGGTCACGTTTTTCGACAATGATTTTGCAGGCCGGATCGCGCAGAAACAGGTTCAGACGGCGCGTGCACTGACCGATGTGGCGAATGAAGCCATCAATACGATGGCTTTCGCGCTGGCCTCGATCCTGGGATCGGTGATCCTGCTGCTGACGATTGACAGCCGGATCGCGCTGGCGCTGGCCGTGTGGATGGTGTTCTATTTCGGGCTGATCCGGTTTTTTCTGCCGCAAGTGCGCAAGACATCCGGCGCGCGGGCGGGCGCGCGGGCGCAGGTCAGCGGGCAGGTTGTCGATACGATCACCAATATCAAGACCGTGAAGCTCTTTGCCCATGCCGCATTCGAGGATCGTGCGGCGCTGAATGCGATGGGGGTGTTTCGCGACCGGGCGGTGGAGTTCGGCGCGGTGCAGGCGTCGTTCCGGTTCTGGCTGATGCTCTGTGCGGGCGTGCTGCCTGTGCTGCTGATCGGGGGGACGCTTTGGCTGTGGACACTCGGGCAGGCCACACCGGGGGCCATTGCGGCGGCGGGGGCTGTGGCGATCCGCATTGCGCAGATGACCGGCTGGGTCAGTTTCGTGCTGATGGGGATTTACGGCAATCTGGGCGAGATCGAGGACGGGATGAAGACCCTGACCAAGCCTGTGAGCCTGCGCGATGCGGGAGATGCGCGCGAATTGGGGCGGGTCAGGGGCGCGATCCGGTTCGAGGGCGTGGATTTTGCCTATGGGCGGCAGACCGGCGGGGTTGAAGGGTTGAACCTGAACATTGCGCCGGGCGAGAAGATCGGGATTGTGGGGGCCTCGGGGGCCGGAAAATCGACGCTCGTGGCGCTGTTGCTGCGGCTTTATGATGTGGAAGCGGGCAGGATCACGCTGGACGGGGTGGATATTCGCCACGTCACGCAGGAAAGTCTGCGGCGCAATATCGCGATGGTCACGCAGGAAACCGCGATGTTCAACCGCTCGGCCTATGA
>JAFIEM010000004.1 GCA_020832555.1 Natronohydrobacter sp.
CGCCCGCGCGCGGCCCGTATGCCTGCACCACCACGCCGAACCCGTCCCAGCCTTCAAGCGCGCTGTCCTGCAGCACGGCGTCGATCACCTCAAGCGACAGGGCCAGGCGGTCGGCTTCTTCCGCGTCGATATTGAAGCCAAGGCCGAGCGCGGCCGCGAGCCGTGCCAGTTCGCGCACGCGCGGGACAAGTTCGCGCATCACACGGTCGCGCTGCCCAAGTTCATAGCGCGCATGCAGCGCCGAGAGCTTGACCGAAATGCCGGGATTGGTGCGGATGTCATTGCCGCCTGCGCGCGCACCGATGGCGCGGATCGCTTTGGCATAGGCAGCATGATAGCGGGCGGCATCTGCACCGGTGCGCGCGGCCTCGCCCAGCATGTCATAGGAATAGCTGTAGCCTTTTGCCTCCATCCCCTTGGCGCGGGTCATGGCCGCGTCGATGGTTTCACCGAGCACGAACTGACGGCCCATTTCCTTCATTGCGCGGGCGACTGCGGTGCGGATGACAGGCTCACCCAGCCGCTTCACCGCCCCGCGCAGCGTGGCTGCGGCGCTGTTTCCGCGCTCGTCCAGTACCTTGCCGGTCAGCATCAGCGCCCAGGTCGAGGCATTGACGAGGCTGGAGGAAGATTTCCCCAGATGCCGCCCCCAGTCGGAGGGTGCGATCTTGTCCTCGATCAGATCGTCGATGGTGGCAGCATCGGGCACGCGCAGGAGTGCTTCGGCCAGACACATGAGCGCGATGCCCTCGTCGGTGGAGAGGCCATATTCGGCAAGGAACACTTCCATCAGGCCGGGTGTGTCGCTGCGGCGAATGTCTTCGACCAGTGCTGTCGCGCGGTCGGTGATGGCCTTGCGGGCCGGGGCGTCTAGGGCTACGTTTTGGATTGCGTCCTCCAGCACTGCGCCCTCGTCGCGCAGGATGTCATGGCTGATGGCAGCGGGCAGGGGCGTAGCACTGGGCATTGGTGAGTCTCCTGGCAGGACGATGCTCTGATGATCGCAGAAAACTCTGTTGCATGTTGCCTTATTTCCAGAGAGGATCAGGCAAGAACACTGAGTTTTGAAGGAAATGCAGCCAAATGAACCGCGTCAAACTGGACACATTCGATCATGCCATTTTGCGGCATCTGGCGGTGAATGGTCGCATGAGTGTAACCGAACTGGCAGACCGGATCGGGCTGACCAAATCCCCGACCCAGGCGCGGCTGAAGCGGTTGGAAGAGCAAGGTGTGATCATAGGCTACCGTGCCCAGATCGACCCGCATCAGATCGACGCGGCGCATATCGCTTTCGTCGAGATCAAATTGTCGGACACGCGCGAGGCGGCGCTGCGGGCCTTTAACGAAGCCGTGCGCAAGGTTCCCGAAATCGAGGAGTGTCATCTGATCGCGGGGGCGTTCGACTATCTGCTGAAGGTGCGCAGCAGTGATATCGCATCCTATCGCCGGGTGCTGGCCGAGCATATTTCTGGCCTGCCGCATATCACTTCGACCTCGACCCATGTGGTCATGGAAGCCGTCAAGGAAACCGGCGAAACCCCGATGTTCTAAGGCGCAATCTTGCGTTTTGCCGTCAGCACCGGAATCGGGCCTGCGCGTAGGGTCAGCATGCCGCCCGCGCCGATGTCGAAACCGGTGGCAGCTTCGAGCGCGTCGAGAAAACGCTGCTCCAGCGCGCCGAGATCCATCGCACAGGGCAGGCGGGTCGTGCCCAGATCATGAAAGTCCAGTCGGCCGCCCTCTATCCTTGCCTGAGCCACATAGCGGTTGCAGGTGGCCCGGCCCGAGAGCCGGTTGTCGTTCAATTCCAGCGTCATCTCGGCGCCTTGTGCCAAAGCCATCGGGATCCCCAGAAGGCTGGTCACGCGCCATGGTTCACCCGCCAGCAATGTGAGCGGATCGCCGGCGCAGCCCTCGGGGCTGGAGGGCGCGGCGTCAATGCGCAGATGGGCCGTCACGGGATAGATCAGATCAGTACTGCCAAGCCGGCATTGGCTTTCGGTCAGGCGCAACGCCAGCCCGCTTCCTTGCACCGAAATCGAGCCATCCCGCGGGGCGGAAATCGCGAGGCCAGTGGTCGACAGGTTGGCGTCCTCCAGACCCGGAACCTCGATCATGGCCCGCTCGCGCCCGAGTTCAATCCGCCACTCACCGCTCCGCGCCTGCGCGATCATCGGCAGGACAGGTGAGAAGAGCGCAGGCTCGCAGTGTTCTTCGGGACCGTCCTGCCAGACCAGATGCGCGCGGTTGCCGTCGAGGGTGAAGCGATATCCCGCGCCGTCGGAGAAGAGCTGGTCCTGATCCGGCAGCGGCTCGACCAGCACCGCCACTCCGTTTCGTTGCAGGCGCAGCGCTGCTCCGTCATGGGTCACACGCAGCGGCGCCATGTCGGCGCATTGCCAGATATCGGCGAAGCCAAGCGCCAGCGCAGGGTAGAGTTTCTGTTCGGCCGTGCGGGTCGTATCGCCATCCAGCGGCTGGACCGGGCCTTGTGCGATCACCTGACCATCCTGCACCAACCCGGCCTGAAGGGTCTGAGTGCCCCGCGGCAGGTGCGGGAGGACAAACTCATGCCCTACCGCACCCGATTGAACTGCGTGGCGCAGACTCAGATTCGCAGCCCCCGTGTTCGTGCGAAAGGTGAGCACGGCCTCGGCACCCTCATCCGCCGGGCTTTCCCATCCAAGCGTAATTGACGCCGCCTGCGCTTGTGCAAGAAGTGCCGAGAGGCTCAGGGCCGAGGCGGCCAGCGGCGCGAGGCGCATGTCAAGCTCCGTCTTTCGCGATGGAAAGCGCCTGATCTGTCACTGGGGCGCACGGCAAGGGCGCGCATGCAGGATCAGGCGCGTTCGCTATACTCAAAGGTTTCCGTATTGACGACGATATCTTCGTCCGGGCCAACAAAGGGCGGCACCAGAACGCGCACGCCATTGTCCAGCACCGCAGGCTTGAAGCTGTTTGCCGCCGTCTGGCCCTTGACTACAGGTTCGGTGTCCACGACCTTGCACACGACTTTCTGCGGCAGGGCCATGTTCAGCGCTTCCTCGCCGTAATATTCGACCGTCACCGTCATGCCGTCCTGCAGGAAGGGGCGGCGCTCGCCCAGCAAATCAGCGTCAAGCTCTACCTGCTCGTAGGTTTCCATATCCATGACGACCAGCCGCCCGTCGCTTTCATAGAGAAACTGCTGGTCCTTCTGTTCAAGCCGCACGCGTTCAACCTTGTCATCCGAACGGAAGCGTTCGTTAAGCTTGCGCCCGTCGCGCAGGTTCTTCATTTCGACCTGTGCAAAGGCACCGCCCTTGCCGGGTTTGACATGGCCGACCTTGACTGCGGCCCATAGCCCACCGTCATGTTCCAGCACATTGCCGGGTCGAATTTCGTTACCGTTGATCTTTGGCATGAGAAACCTTGTGCAAAACTTGATGTTTTCGTCGCCATTCCTATATCGCGGGGACTGGAGCCGCGCAAGAACGCGATATTGTTGCGGAAAACGGCTGATATGCAAAATTTGCATGGGTGGTATGCGTTAAGAGTGTAGCGAATCGTGAGTGAAACCGCGTATGCAGGCTCGAGCGGTGAATGCAAGAGCAAGAAAAAAGGACGAAACGATGTTTGATGCGGCGGATGGAACAGCCTTTACCCATGAGCAAGGCGCCCGCGCACGTAAACTGTTTGCAGCCGTCGTGCTGGCTGCACTGGATGATGCGATAGCGGATGACAAGAAATATGGCAACGGGCCAGAGCAGATCGCGCGCTGGGCGCGGTCGCGCGACGGGCGCGAAGTGCTGAGCTGTGCCGGGATCGACCCGAATGAGCGCGTGGTGTCTGGCCTGATGGAATTCGTGGCCAAGGGCGTTCGTACCTCGGTTGCCTTGTCGCGCGAAGAAAGCGAGCGGCGCAATGCAGCTGCGGCGGCAGAGGCCGAAGCGGCCTGATACGGCTGGCACGTTTGAAAAAGCCAGGGCCCTGTCGTTGGACAGGGCTCTGGCTTTTTGTCAGCGCATAGCGCCCAGGTGTTCCGCAAGGAGATCCAGCCGGTCCTGGCCCCAGAAAGACGCCTCGCCGACTTTGAAAAACGGCACACCGAACACGCCCTCTGCCACGGCCTCTTCCAGATTGCGTGGGTAGATTTCCGCACCCTGCAGCATGCCGCTGAAGGACAGGCCCGGATCGAAACCGGCAGCGGACAGGCAGTCGCGGATCACATCGTCCTCGGCGATATTGCGCTCTTCTTCCCAGCAGGCGCGGGTCAGCCCTGTGACCAGCGCCGCCATATCGCCCCCGCCGGTTTCCTGTGCGGCGATGATCGCATAAGAGGCAGGCGCGGGGTTCGCCGGAAAGTAAGCTGGTCTAAGATTGATCGCCAGCCCCAGCCGCTTTGACCAGCGCGCCAGTTCCTGCATCCGGTAGGCCTGTCGGCTCTCGTGGCGCTCGGCAAGGATTTTGCCACCGGTGCGGGCGAATAATGCGGTCGGGTCCACCGGCTTGTAACGGATCGCGACGCCATCGGCTTCCGCAATCTCGGCAGGGCGCGTGCCTGCCATATGGGTCCAGGGTGAAATCGGGCTCAGGTAATAGTCGATCTGTGTCACGGGCCACATCCTCTGGCAGGCTGATGGTTTGCAAGACCGTAGCGGGGTGATAAGCGGTGTCAACATCTCCGAATCCCCAAGGACCGCCTGATGATCGAACGTTCCGAACCCAAGCTGATTGCCGGAAATTCCAATGGACCGCTTGCCAAGGCCATCGCCCGGCGCATGTCGCTGCATCGCGGCATGTCCGTGTCGCTGGTTGATGCACGGGTCGAGCGGTTCAATGATGGCGAGGTTTTTGTCGAGGTCTTCGAGAATGTCCGCGGCGAGGACATGTTCATTATTCAATCAACCTCGAAACCCGCAAATGATCATCTGATGGAATTGCTGATCATAGCCGATGCACTGAAACGTTCATCCGCTGCACGGATCACGGCGGTCATTCCTTATTTCGGCTATGCCCGTCAGGACCGCCGGACCAAGGCGCGCACACCGATTTCGGCCAAGCTTGTCGCAAACATGATCACGCAGGCAGGGATCGAGCGCATCCTGACGCTGGATCTGCACGCGGCACAAATTCAGGGATTTTTTGATATCCCAGTCGACAACCTCTATGCAGCACCGGTGTTCTCGCTTGACGTCATGCACAATTTCAAGGGGCGGTTGCAGGATGTGGTCATCGTCTCGCCCGATGTGGGTGGTGTGGCGCGGGCGCGTGAACTGGCCAAGCGCATCGGCTGCGCGCTGGCGATCGTCGACAAACGGCGCGAGAAACCCGGCGAGATCGCCGAGATGACTGTGATCGGCGATGTGAAGGGCAAGATCTGTATCATCGTTGACGATATCTGCGACACTGCCGGCACGCTGTGCAAGGCCGCCGAGGTGCTGGTCGAGGCAGGGGCGACCGAAGTCCACAGCTATATCACGCATGGCGTGCTGTCCGGGCCTGCGGTCGAACGGATTACCAATTCGGTGATGAAATCACTGGTGATCACCGATTCCATCGCGCCGACCGAGGCTGTCAAGGCCGCTCCGAATATCCGAATCGTGCCCACGGCACCGATGTTTGCCCAAGGCATTCTCAATACATGGAAAGGCACCTCGGTCTCGTCGCTGTTCGATACCGAGACGCTGACACCGATCTATGAGGGACTGTACGGGATCTGACCCGCAGCAGTTTCCTTCAGTCTTGTTCAAATATCCTCGGGGGTGAATTGGGCCATGGGCCCAAGAGGGGGCGCGAGCGCCCCTTTTAGTCGCTCTCGCCCTGTGCGCGCATCTGAGGCCGTGACCGTTCCGAGGGTGGCAGCGCATCGCGGGAGTCGAAATCATTGATATCGCGCCGCTTCGCGCGGCGCTGACTGTTCCAGCGCGACAGGCCCAGCCAGACCACGAGACCCACACTGGCCCAGATCAGCCCCTGCACGAAGATATGCAGCCCCGGCACAAGCCAGATGACAAGCCCCGCCACGGCTGCGCCTACGGCAAAGCCCAGTGCGACATAGGCCACGGTCAGCATCTCGACGATCAGCAGGAAAGCCGCGATCAGCCCCCAGATCGTCCAGTCAGGCAGGGCGAAGAGGTCCATGGCTCACATCTCCTTCAGGATGGCGGCGGCCTCGCGGAAGGCGTTGGACGGGCCGCCGGGCAGCATGATGAGTTTGGCATTGTCGGATTTCGCCAGCCCCTCCAGGGCTTCGACCTGCATCCGCGCGGTCTGGAAGGTCAGCGCCTCGCGGGCATTCTCGCCGGACATGGATTCGGCCAGCATGCGGTTGGCCTCGGCATTGGCTTGCGCGATGGCGCGAATCCCGTCGGCGCGGCGCTGGGCCTCATAAAGTTCTGCATCTGCGTTGAGTTCGGTCGCGCGCCGCACACCTTCGGCGCGGGTGATCGCCGCGCGACGCTCGCGCTCGGCGGCCAGAACCTCGGCCATCGCCTTTTGTGTGGTGTCGTTCAGGCGAACGTCGGTGATTTCCGAGCGCGAGATGCGGATTCCGTAGGTCTGGCCTGCATCTTCCAGCGCTTCGAGCAAGGCCACGTTCAGCGAGCCGCGATCCGACTGCACCTGATCGAGTTCGACCTTGCCCAGTTCCGAACGCACCAGTGACTGAACCAGGCCAATCACCAGACTGTCGATATTGTTCACGCGGAACACGGCCGCTTCGGGGTTTTCGATCCTGTAGACCACCAGAAGCTGCGCGCCGAAGACCACGTTATCGGCGGAAACCACTTCGAGAGAGATATCGTTGAGCACCTGATCATTGACCGGCACTTTCGCATGCACGCGGTCGAGGAAGGGCACGATCACATTCACACCTGCGTCCAGCGTCCGGTGATAGGCGCCCAGCCGGGTAATGACATAATTCTGCGCCTGCGGCACGATCTTGAGTCCCAGCAGGACGATCAGCACCAGCAGGACGACAAGTGCGAGAATGAGTTCCATAAGCGTCCTCTTCAAACAGGTTGTGGCGCGGCACTGCGCCTAATTGGCAAGGTAAGTGACGCGCCGGGGTCTTACAGTGCGTCTCTGGCAATAATGTGGCGTGCCGTAAGCATCAGCGCAAGGGCCACGGCTGCACAGAGGACCATACCTGCGATAAGCGGCAGGGGCGTTCCGTCATAGGCCAGCGAGATCGGAACCGCGATGAGGGCCGCGCAGACAGTCGAAAAGGACATCACGACAGAGGCGCCGATCCCGGCCATATGGCCCAGTGGCTGCATGGCAAGCGCGTTGAGGTTGCCGAAGGTCAGCCCGATCGAGAAGAAGCCTGCGCACATGAATCCGATGAAAAGTCCGAAATCCCAAGGCGCGGGCAGGCCAATGGTAAGCAGACCAAGGAAAACGAGCGATATGGAGAGTTGCCACAGGAAGGCCAGTGTCGCGATGCGCTGCATACCGAAGCGCAGCACCAGTTTGGCATTCGCGATGCTTGCAGTACCCGCGACAACTGCCGTCAAGGCGAACCAGAAAGGGAAAGTGTTTGCGCGCGCATACACATCGTCGAAGATCATCGGCAGGTTCGAGAGCCAGACATAGAGCGGCGCGAAGGCGAAAGTCAGTGCCAGAACATAGACCATGACGCGCGGATTGGTCAGGATTTCGACCAGTGCTTCGGCGATCCGGCGCGGGCGGAGCGCACGGCGGCGCTCGGGCGGCAGGGTCTCGGGCTGGCGCAGGGTCAGCCAAAGTCCCGCCACCAGACCAAAGACCACGAAAGCCAGAAAGATCATGCGCCAATGCGACACCCACATGATGACCGCACCGATCGAGGGGGCCAGCGCCGGGACCAGCACGAATAAGGTCATGATGATCGAGGTGACGCGCGCCATGACGCGCCCTTCGTAGAGGTCGCGCACCATTGCCGTTGCCACCACGCGCGGTGCGGCACCGCCCATACCTTGCAGAAAGCGCGCGGCCAGAAGCATCTCGATGCTTTGCGCCATGATCGCGAGAACCGCGCCGACAAGATACAGAGCGATCCCCACCAGCAGCACGGATTTGCGCCCATAGGCGTCTGATACCGGGCCGCAGATCAGCGTTCCGAGGCCGAGGCCAAGTACGAAGCTGGTGATCACAAGCTGACCACGTGCAGGCGCATCGGGGGAAAGTTCCTGCCCGATCTGGGGCAGGGCGGGCAGCATCGCATCGAGTGAAAACGCCACGGATGCCATCATCAGCGCCATGAGCGCCACAAACTCGCCAAAGCGCAGCGGCTTGGTGGGCGTCAGCCGTGCGATCATGCGGCTGGGCCTGTCAATTCGTCGATGACATTCTGCCAGACCTGCACAGGTTGCGCGCCAGAGACAGCGTATTTGCCGTCAATGACGAAAAACGGAACACCGGAAATGCCGCGCGCGCGGGCCATTCGGTCGGCTTCGCGGATCAAAACCCTATCGGCATCCGAGGCGAGAAGCCGTGCGATCAGGCTCTGGTCGAGCCCGCTCTGGCGCGCGAGCTCCAGCAGGGTGTCGCGGTCCCCGATATCGCGCCCTTCGCGGAAATAGGCGCGAAAGAGAGCGCTGACCATGGCACTCTGGCGGCCCTCCAGCCCAGCCCAGTGAATAACGCGGTGCGCATCAAGCGTATTGGGCGTGCGGGTGATCGCGGGCAGGGCGAGCGAGAGACCGGCCTCCTCGGCGGCTTCGATCACCGGGCGATGGGCGGCAATCACCGCCTGATCATCGCCGAATTTCAGCGCCATGTACTCTGCACGGTCCATGCCGTCCTGTGGCATGTCGGGATTGAGCTGGAACGGGTGCCAGCGGACCTCGAACGGATGATCGGGTCGCGACTCCAGGGCGCGGTCCAGCCGCGCCTTGCCTATGTAGCACCAAGGACAAATCGGGTCAGAGTAAATTTCAAGCGGGATCATGTCTTTGCCTCGAAATCTTCGCGCAGGGCGCGGCGGGAAAGCTTGCCATTGGCGTTGCGCGGCAGGGTCTGACAATGGCGGTAGAGCCTTGGCTGCTTGTAGCGCGCCAGCCTTTCGGCGGCATGAGCGGTGAGCGTCGCTTCGGGCAGCGGTTCCGGGCCTGTGTAAAAGGCCGCGATCACATTCACACCGTCGCGCACAGTGACTTCGGTGCAAGCGACCTCGGTGATGCCGGGATGGTCGGCCAGCGCGCGTTCGACTTCCAGCGGCGAGACGCGGAAGCCGCCAGCATTCATCATGTCATCGTCGCGCCCCAGATAGCTGACGGCACCATCTGTTGCCATCTGCGCGCGGTCGCCGGTCAGAAACCAGTCGCCCATGAGCGGAAGGGCAGGGCCCGTGGGCGTCAGATATCCCAGCATCAACCCCGGATCGCCGCGATGGATGGCGAGCACGCCAGCGTCGTTCCGGGCAACCGGCTGGCCGTCCGCGCCAATGATCGCAAGGCGGCGTCCGGGTTGCGGATAGCCTGCGCTGCCTGATGGCGCGGGGCGTGCAGGGCTGGCGGAGAGGTAGGTCGAGCATTCCGACATGCCAAGGGCCTCATATATTTCGCGCCCGGTTGCGTCGCGCCATGCGTCGCGCGTCACCTCTGGCAGTTTCTCGCCAGCCGACAGGCCGTGTCGCATGCGGGGCAGGTCCAGTTTGCGCCCGTCTTTCAGAAGCTGGCGATAGACGCCCGGCACGGCGGCGAAAATCGTTGCGTCAAAGCGTTTCAGCATCAGCCCGAGAGGTGCGCCTGCTTCGGGGATCAGCGCGGTTGCGCCAATGGCCCAAGGGTCCATCAGTCCGGTACCGAGCGTATACGTCCAGTTGAACGCGCCCGCATGCAGCATCCGGTCGTCAGGTGTCAGCCCATACCAGCCCTCCCACATCATCCGCCGCGCCCAGATTGCGCGATGGGCATGAACAACGGCGCGCGGGCTGCCGCCGCTGCCAGAAGTGTAGATGATATATCCGGGGCGTTCGGGATCGCCCATATGCCAGTCACAGGGGGGCAGGTCGTGCATGGCGCGCAATGCGTCCAGGGTCAGGACGGGGGCCGGGTGATCTGGCAGCGCCACGCCCTCACCCGCCAGCACCAGCGCCGGGTCGATTTCATGGGCGATGCGGGTGATTTCTGGCCCCGTGAGTTGGGTCGAGGTCGGCACCGGCACCAGCCCCGCGGCCAGTGCGCCCAGATAGGCGATGGGGAAATCGACCGAGTTGCCCAGCCGCAAGAGCACGCGGTCGCCAGGGGTCAGCCCTGCACGCAACAGCCCGGTGCCGGTGCCGCGCACCGCCGCGATCAGCCGGGCATAGGACCAGCGCTCGGCCCCGCTGGCGCGGACGATCTGGAGCGCGATCTTGTCGGGTGTGGCACTTCCTGCATCCAGCACAAAGCGCGCCATGTTGAAGGGCGCGGGGCAGGCCGGGTGGGCGGTTGAGGGATCGGTCACGGACAACATGGCCCAGAGCTACGCCCGCCATCTGCCAGTTGCAAGCCCATGCGCCCAAGGCTATGGGGATGCATGAGCGCGCGTGATCCGAAATCCGTCCTGCAACTTGCCCGTGGTGGGGCGGCGATGGAGCCTGCCCATCCGATTGATCTGGCGGCGCGTGTGCGCGAGTTGCGCAAGGCACGCGGCTGGACGCTGGAGCAGGCCGCGAAATCGGCGGGGCTGGCGCGCTCGACGCTCTCCAAGATCGAAAACGGGCAGATGTCGCCCACTTATGATGCGCTCAAGAAGCTGGCGCTGGGTCTGGAAATTTCGGTGCCGCAGCTCTTCACCCCGCCCGAGCGCGCGCCTGCCAGCGGACGTATGGCGGTAACGCGCGGGGATGAGGGGCAGGCGCAGCCGACGCCGACTTATGACCACCGGCTGTTGGCAGGGCAACTGACCGCGAAGAAGATGCTGCCCTATCAGGCGCGGGTGCGCGCGCGATCGATGGAGGATTTCGACGGCTGGGTGCGACACGGCGGCGAGGAATTCCTGTATGTGCTGACGGGGGAAATCCGGCTGTTTACCGAGTTCTACGCGCCGGTCGATATGAAGCGCGGGGACAGCGCCTATTATGATGCGAGCATGGGGCATAATGTCGTGTCGATCTCGCGCGAGGATGCGCAGATACTGTGGGTGACGTCGCTGGGGTGAGGCAGGTTTCTTGCTCGCGTGCTTCAAGACAGGGATTACAGTGCCAGATCCGGAAATTCGTAAACTTGGTCAGGCCGATGTTCTTGTTTTCAAAAGGATAAGGCTAGAAGCGCTCCGGACAGAGCCAGCGTCCTTTGCAAGCTCGGCCGAGGACTGGGAACTCTATTCCGACGAAGACTGGCGCGAGCGCTTGCGGATGCCGGTATTTGTCGCGTTCCGATCCGGTGTTCCTGTCGGGATCATGGGGTTACTGCCGCAGCAGGCGCGCAAGATGAAGCATCGCGCCACGCTTATCATGGTATATGTCCGGGCGACTGAGCGGGGCACGGGTATAGCTGGGCGGCTGTTGGACACCATCGCCCGTTTCGCGGCAGAGAATGGAATTTCTCAGATCGAACTGAACGTTAGCAGCAAGAACGCGCGTGCGATCCGCTTTTATGAACGGTGTGGATTTCGCGAAGCCGGGCTCATTCCCGCCGGGATGAGAGATCAGGGTCAGGACGTGGATGAGATCATCATGCTAAGGCGTTTGCCGTGACGACGCCGCACTAAGGGTGCCGACCCCACCCCTCAATCATGCGTATGCGTCAGTTCCGGCACATCATCCTGACCGGCGGACCCGCGACCGGAGAGGGACGGGTTCTCCACGAAAAACCGGTGGCAGTTGAACAGCTTCCGCTCATCGCCGTCAGTGGGCAGCGTGCGGATTGCGGGGCCTACAGGGCGGATGATCCAGCTTTGTGCCTCGTCGGCCAGATTGGCGGCCATGACCTGCCGCACGATCTGTGCCTTGACGGTCGGGTTCAGGATTTCGACCAGTGTTTCCACCCGCCGCACCAGATTGCGGCCCATCCAGTCAGCAGAGGACATGAACACCCGTGCCTGATCCGAGGGCAGTTCTGCGCCATTGCCGAAGCAGACGATCCTGGAGTGTTCGAGGAAACGACCCACGACGGATTTGATGCGGATATTCTCGGACAGTCCTTCGATCCCAGGACGGATGCCGCAGATGCCGCGCACCACGAGGCTGATCTTCACACCCGCCCGTGATGCCGCATAGAGCGCGTCGATCACATCGGCGTCGATGATCGAGTTCATCTTGGCCCAGATCGCGGCAGGGCGACCGTTGCGCGCGTTTTCAGCCTCGGCCTCGATCAGCGAGATCAGGCGCGGTTTCAGGGACAGCGGCGAGATTGCGAGATTCTCCAGGCTGGCCGGTTCGGCATAGCCCGAGAGGTAGTTGAACACGCGCGTTGCGTCGCGCCCAAGTGCGGGATCGCAGGTGAACAGCGAGAGATCCGTATAGATGCGCGCGGTGATCGGGTGGTAATTGCCAGTGCCCCAATGGGTATAGGTCACAAGCCGGTCGCCCTCGCGCCGGACGACGGCGCTGATCTTGGCGTGGGTTTTGTAATTGACGAAACCGTAAACCACATGCGCGCCCGCGCGTTCCAGGCGGCGGGACTGTCGGATATTGGCGGCTTCGTCGAAACGGGCCTTCAACTCCACCAGTGCGGTCACGGATTTCCCGGCCTCGGCGGCCTCGCAAAGCGCGGCAACGATGGGGCTGTCGCGCGAGGTGCGGTAGAGCGTCTGACGGATGGCCAGCACATCCGGGTCGCGCGCGGCCTGTTCGAGAAAGCGCACCACCATGTCGAAAGTCTCATAGGGGTGATGCAGCAGCATGTCTTTGTTGCGGATCGCGGCGAACATGTTCCCGCCATGATCCTGCACGCGTTCGGGCACGCGCGGCGTGAAGCTGGGCCATTGCAGATCGGCGCGCTCGTCCAGCACCAGCTCCTTGAGGGATGCGATGCCCATGATGCCATCGACCTCGATCACATCGGCTTCGGGCACGCCGAGTTCTTCCATCACGACCTCGCGCAGGCTGCGCGGGGCGCCAGCGGAAATCTTCATGCGCACCACTTCGCCGCGCCTGCGCCGCTTCAGCGCAACTTCAAATTCGCGCACGAGGTCTTCGGCCTCTTCCTCGACTTCCAGATCGCTGTCGCGCAAAACCGAGAAAGTACAGGAGCCCAGAAGCTTGTAACCCGGAAACAGGTTGTCGAGTTCGGCAATGATCAGTTCTTCCAGTGGCAACAGGCGGATAGGGTTGTGGCCCAGACGCAGAAAACGGTCGATCTGGCTGGGGATCGGCACCAGCGCATCCAGTTTGCGCCCGCGCTTGTCCTGCAATTCCAGCGCAAGGCAGAAGCCCGCATTCGGAATGAAGGGGAAGGGATGGGCAGGATCGATGGCGAGTGGCGAGAGGACCGGAAAGACCTGATTCAGAAAATAGCTGTTCACCGCATCGCGATCTTCTGTTGTCAGATCGGATTGCGACAGGATCGATATCCCTGCCTTGCCGAGTTCCGGGCGCAGAGTGGCCCAGACATCCTGTTGATAGTCCATCAGACGACGGGCGTCTTCATGGATCAGGACCAGTTGTTCTGACGGGCTGCGACCGTCATCCGAAGGCGTGGTGTTCCCCGCCCGTGCCAGTTCGCGCAGACCGGCAACGCGGACCGTGTAGAATTCGTCCAGATTCGTGGCGGAGATCGACAGGAAGCGCACCCGTTCCAGAAGCGGCACACGGGGGTTCATTGCCTCTTCCAGCACGCGCCAGTTGAAGGCCAGCCACGACAGTTCGCGGTTGAAAAACCGTTCCGGCCCATTGGGATCAAAATTCTCCAGCTTTTGCGGGGTGGGGAAGGTACTGTGCAGGAAATCTGCTGACAGCGCCGTGTCAGGCGTCTCGATAACGGATAGGGGTTGGGGCGCGGTCATCTGGATCAGGCTCATGGCTGGGTTGGGACGAGGAAAGGCGTAAGGGACATCGGGTCGGGCGGGTTTACCGGCGGGCGTGTACGACGGGAACACCGTTTGCCGTCAGGGTCAGTCGCGACGCATCGGAATCCAGCAGATAGCCATCTATCATCAGCAAAGCAGCTGCAAAGGACCGTTCCTGATCGTCAAGCCCATCCGGGCAGGCCATCAAGGTGCTGGCGATGCGCCCAAAGGAGAGGATGCCACCGTGGCGACGATAGCCACCGATCAGGCGGTTGCATCCCACCGTTGCGCTGACGCGCCCATCTGCGAAAAAGACCAGTTCGGTGCGCGAGGGAAATAGCGTGGGCTTGTCGTTGATCGCACTGATATTCCACACACCTTGGGTGAAATCGACCTCGGGGTGGGCAAGCATGCATTCGGACAGTTCAGCGCCGTCGATCTTCAGCAGGGCGGAATCGCCCTTCATGTGGATCGAACTTGCAGGGTTCGAAGGGTCGACATAGAGGGCGCCCGAGGCGGCTGGCTGCGCGGTCATCGACAACACCTGTTCGTTCAGCCGCAAACGCACGGTGTCAGGCAGGAAACCGATTTCGACCAGCGTGTTTCCGCAAGCCAAGAGGGTGGCGAAGCCCATCTGCGGGGCTCTGAGTGCGCGGATGTTGCCGAGATCCAAGTCATCCGAACCCGTCGCGATCAGGCGCGGTTCGCTGAGCCAGAACATCTCGTCATCGGCCCTAAGTCCCACGCGCAGCACAAGGTCTATTTCGGCTGGCACCTCGATGCTGAAATCGAATGGACTCTGGCGACCTTCGCTGAGCGCGCGGCTCGGGACAAGCCCCTGATCCCCGGAGGTGGCGACATCTACAATGAGAGTGGTGTTTTCGGGCAGTGCCATGCGTTCCAGCACCATGACCTGCCCTGAAATTACGCGCATTTCCGTTGCTGTCGCGGGAAAGGCCAGCAGAGACAAGAAGATGATGATGAATGCGGGGAAACGCATGGTCGTGACCCTCCGGTGCGAGAAAATGGATAATTCGAGACTAGGCGCGGCTGGGCCAAGACACAAGCGCGAAGCCCGAGCAAACTCTAGTCAAAGTCGAGTGACATTTGCATGACATCTGCCGCAAGCTGTCGTGAAATCGCGCATTTTCGTGCCAGAGACTCGGCATCTAGCTGCGCCACCAGTGCTTGCGCGGCAGCCAGTGAGCGTTCCATCCTGGGCAGAAGGAAGGGGATCAGCCGGTCTGAAATCCTGACTTGCCGATCCGCGAAGAGCTTTTCCAGAACCCCTGCCAGAAGCGCATCATCGGGGGCGGTGAGTGCGACATGCTGCGCGGCCTGAAGGCGAGAGAGCAGGTCGGGCAGGCTGAGGCCCCAGTCGCGCACCGGAGCGCGCGCCGCCAGCAGCAGGCGTCCGCCGCGTTCTGCGAGCATGTTGTGCAAGTGAAAAGCTGCAGTTTCCAGTGTGGCAGATGCAGAAAGTTCATTGGCATTGTCCAAAGCGACGGCACCGGTTTCCGTGAGTGCCGCCAGATCGGCCTGTGCAAGATCGCGCGCGTTCAGGCGCTGCGCGCCTGTCGCGCCGGACCAGATATGCAGAAGATGTGTCTTCCCACTGCCCTGCGGTCCGGTCAGCACCAGTTTGCCTGCGGGCCAGGTCGCACCGCTCCAGCCTTCTGCGCTGAGGGTCGCCAGGGCCTGCGCGTTACACGGGGCCGCGATGAAACTGTCGCGCGCAAGATCTGCGGGCAAGGCCATCGTCAAGGGCATCTGTCGCGGGTTTCGGATCATGCTTGCGGGTCGTCCTGTGACTCCGGGGGCGGCGTGGTTGATTTGTAGAGCGCGCTGTTTTGGTATTGTTCCAGACCGAAGCGCACCAGCACGCCCACCGAGGCCGCGACAGGCACTGCGATCAACATGCCGGTGAAGCCGAACAGCATCCCGAATGCCGAGACAGCGAAGAGAAGCCAGACCGGGTGCAGGCGCACGGAATTGCCGACGATGCGCGGCACGAGGATATTGCCTTCGAGCACCTGACCGATGGCAAAGATCACGATCACGGCCCCTATGCTGGCGGGCATGCCCCAGAACTGCCATAGCGCCACGCCGATTGCGAGCACTCCGCCCACAATCGCGCCAATATAGGGGATGAAGGAGATCAGACCCGCCACGACCCCGATGGCCAGCCCGAATTGCAACCCGACCAGACCCAGAGCGACAGCATAATAGGCCGCAAGGATCAGGCAGACCGTGACCTGTCCGCGCACAAAACCGGCAATCGCTCTGTCGATATCCGCCGCAAGTGCGCGGATCGTCGGTGCGTGCTGGCGCGGCAACAGGTCATCGACGCCCGCAACGACGCGCGGCCAGTCGAGCATCAGATAAAAGGCCACGACCGGCGTGATGACCAGGAAGACGACCGCGCTCACGATGCTTGAGACCGAGCGCCAGACCCCTTCGGCAAGCGCTGCGCCACGATCACGGATGGCCTCGCCGAGTTTGAGCAGGGACGTGTCGAGTGCGTTTTCGAACGCGGCGATGTCGGGGAAGCGGGCGCTGATGGTTTCTTGCAGACCGCTGAGCAATTCCGGGGTGGCTTCCGTGAACTGAACCGCTTGTGCGACCACGGCAGGCATGATGAGCAGCAACGCCAGCACGATAATGCCAAGCGCTGACGCCATCAGCGTGGTCACTGCGAGTGGACGCGGCAGACCGATGGCGGTCAGGCGTATGACCAGCGGATTGAGAAAATAGGCGATAGCGGCCCCGGTGACAAAGGGCAGAAGCGCCGGGCCCAGTGCCCAGAGGATAAGTGCGAGGACAAGTGCCGCAATGGCCCAGTACCGCAGTTGTATTTCAGGCGACAGGGCCATGCGCTTGCCTTTGGTCAGGTTTCACTCAGAACCATGTCGGGTTCACTTCACAACTGCATATGCCGTGCGCGCGCCCCGCGTTCAATGGCCGCCGCATGGAGACGGTCGATTTGCAGTTCGTGGCGGATTTCTTCCAGCAGACGCAATTCGCTTTGCGCAAGCTTTCCATCGGCAGCCGCCACATCGCAGGCCAGCGCATAGGCTGTTTCCACAAGCTTTTCGGGCAGGCTCTCGCGAACCAGACCAAAGAGGGCATCCAGCCCGTCTTCTTCTTCAAGCAGATCAAAGACCGTCTGGGCGATGGTCTTGATGCGGTCTGCGTCATATTCTGCGAAGATGGGCAGGTGATTGACCAGTGCCTGAATCGCGACGAGTTCGGCTGTTCGAATTTGCATATCTGCTGCCGAGACGGCGATCATCACGGCAACAAGGCTGTCCTGCGGTGACATTGGGTGTGGCAAAGGGGCCATCGGTCTTTCCTTCAAGGGTGTTTGAGCGCCAGATTATTGACGGCGCTGGGCAGGAGCAATAGGAAGCGGCGTCTATGTCAACCCCCCACAGAGAAGTGACCCAAACCTATGTCCCGACTGCGTGACGCCGCCCAAAGCTCGAAAGCCTGGCCGTTCGAGGAAGCCCGCAAGCTGTTGGCGCGCTACAAGGGCAAGGTGCCGGAAAAGGGCTATGTGTTGTTTGAAACCGGCTATGGTCCTTCTGGCCTGCCGCATATTGGCACCTTCGGAGAAGTGGCGCGCACCTCGATGATCCGGCGCGCGTTCGAGGAATTGTGCGATATTCCCACGCGGCTGATCTGTTTTTCCGACGATGTGGACGGGATGCGCAAGGTGCCCGACAATGTGCCCGACCCTGTGGCGTTGCGCGAACATCTGCAAAAGCCGCTGACCTCGGTCCCTGATCCGTTCGCCAAGTTCGAGAGCTTTGGCCATCATAACAACGCCATGCTGCGGCGGTTTCTGGACACGTTCGGGTTCCAGTATGAGTTTATCTCGGCGACCGAGTTCTACAAATCCGGCCAGTTTGACGAGATCCTTCTGCGTGCGGCGGAACGCTATGATGCGCTGATGGAGGTGATGCTGGCCAGCTTGCGCGAAGAGCGTCAGCAGACCTATTCGATCTTCCTGCCAATCCACCCGGAAACGGGCCGCGTGCTTTATGTGCCGATGAAGCATGTGGACGGGGCAAAGGGCGAGATCACATTTGACGATGAGGACGGGCGGGAATGGACGTTGCCGGTCACGGGCGGCAATGTGAAACTGCAATGGAAGCCCGATTTCGGCGCACGCTGGGCGGCGCTGGACGTCGATTTCGAGATGTATGGCAAGGACCATTCGACCAACACGCCGATCTATGACCGGATTTGCGAGATCCTGGGCGGGAAGAAGCCCGAGCATTTCGTCTATGAGCTGTTTCTTGATGAAAACGGGGAAAAGATCTCGAAATCCAAGGGCAACGGTCTGACGATTGACGAATGGCTGACCTATGCCTCGACCGAGAGCCTGTCCTATTACATGTTCCTCAAGCCCAAGACCGCGAAGCGGCTGTCCTGGGATGTGATCCCGAAAGCGGTGGACGAATATCACCAGCAATTACGCGCCTATCCTGACCAGACGCCAGAGCAACAGGCGGCGAACCCGGTCTGGCATATTCACGGCGGCGATGTGCCGACATCCGGCATGGTGGTCAGCTTTTCGCTTCTGCTCAATCTGGTGTCGGTGGCGCGGGCGGATGACAAGGCGACGCTTTGGGGCTTCATTCGGGCCTACGCGCCGCAAGCGGCGCCCGAGACGCACCCGGATCTGGATCAGGCCGCGGGTTTTGCCGTGCGCTATTTCAAGGATTTCGTGGCACCGACCCTGTCCTATCGCGCGCCTACTGACGCCGAGCGCGCTGCACTGGAAGATCTGGCCGCCAAGCTGCGCGAGATTGCGTCGAGTGGGCAGGTGCCGGCAGACTATGCGGGTGAGTTCGGTGCGCTGAGCGAGGAAGTGTTCATGTCGGTTGTGCGCGATACCGGCAAGGCGCACGGGTTCGAGAGCCTGCGCGATTGGTTCAAGGTGCTGTATGAAGTGCTTCTGGGCGCAGAGCAGGGGCCGCGCTGGGGCAGTTTCATCGCGCTTTATGGTGTGCCGGAAACTGTCGCGCTGATCGAAAAGGGTCTGGCAGGCGAATTGCGCTAGGATTTGCGCCAGCGACGCCACCAGCCCTGCCATTGCCGGACAAGGGCTTTGTCGGGCCTGTCCATGATCGGACGGGCCTGATCGAGAGCAGAGCGCGCCAGCTTGTCGCGGCGCGCTGCGGCATGGCGTCGAAACAGGGTGCGGGCGTATTCATCTTCTGACGACAGGTCCGGCAGGGCATCAAGGAAGCAGATCAGCACGTCCAGATCATTGTGATCCCCCAGAGTTTCGGCAAGCGCGTCGATCCGGGCAATGTGGCGGGACATGCGTCTGGGCTTGATCTGCGCCAGAAATCTTGCCTGATACCAGTGGCGCTTGAGCGCCTTGCGCCAGTCGTGGAAGGGTTGCGCATCGCGCTCTGGCGTATATCCGGTCCTGGCGTCTTGCCATGACTTGCGCGCCCGATCCCATGTGCGTTGCAGGCCATTCCAGACAATGTGATTGGCCTTGTCGGACAGGGAAAGTTGCGCAACTTCGCGTTGCAGGGTGCAAAGCGCATCAGCCATCTGCGGCAAGGCCACCTCGCTGATCTCGGTGCTGCGTTGTCTGTGCTCCTCGATCAGATACGCGCGAAGGCCGTAGAAGCGTGAGGGATCGCGCAGCAGTGCAGTAATGGCGTCGAACTGCTCCAGCATCACCTCGGCGTCGCGGGCAGGCGCCAGGCTTTGTGCCGCATCGCGCAGGACAGAGTTGAACGCGTGGAACGCAGGCAAACCGGGGCGTAGCATCTGAATCAGTCCGCGCAATTCCTTGGTGCGTTTGCGCAGGTCATGCAGCGAGGCGTCGGAACCCTTCTCGGTAACCTCTGTCAGCCCGTCTTGCAGACAGTCGTGGAGAACGCGTTCGAGCGCGGCTTTGGTGGACCGGTCAGTGCGGCGCGCGGCGAGATCTGTCATGGCAGAAAGATATGGGGGGCGAGACAGACACACAAGCCGGTTGCAAATGATCCGATGCGCAACATGTTTCGTAGAGACAGAGGGAGGACTGAACATGCGACCTGCAATCCTGTCTTTCATTCTTGCTTTCGGTCTGGCCTTGCCCGCTCTTGCGCAGGACAACCCCATTGCGAAGGTCATTTCCGACCAGATTGCCGCCTTGCAGGCGGATGATTTCGAGACAGCGTTCACCTATGCCAGCCCCAAGATAAAGCGCATCTTCGGAACGCCCGAGCGCTTTGGCCAGATGGTGCGCGAAGGTTATCCGATGGTGCATCGTCCCGCTGAGGTCACTATGCTCGACCAGACCCCCAGCGGTTCGCAGATCATCCAGCGCGTGATGATGCGCGATGCAAGCGGTCGTTTGCATATTCTGGCCTATGCCATGGTCGAAACCGAAGAGGGCTGGCAAATCAACGGCGTGCAGATTTTGCGCGCGCCCGAGGTCGGAGCATAGGGGCAGCGTGCGCTGACCTCAGCCGGGTTTAACGGCTCATTGCTAAATCTTGTCCGATCCGGAAGACCGGGGCGTTTGGCGCTGTCTGGTCCTTCCGCAAGGCTCAGATCGAAGGACAAGAGGGTTTTCTCCATGAACATGGCCGTTACTCAGGGGCTGGCGATCATGCCACCACCTTTCTCTGCCGGGCTGGATGTCTGGTCGCAATCGACAGGCCGTCCGGGCACACCGACCTATGACAGCGCCGGATTTGCGGCTTTTGTTCCAACTGACCCCGATTTCGGCGGGGCTCTTGAAATCCAGAAAATCTCGGCCACGACCCGTCTGCGCTGGATGGGCGAGGTTCCGATCATGCCGGGCTGCTATCTGCGTATCCGCGCCCGGATCAAGGCGATGGGCGGCGTCCTGCCCAATGTTTCTGTCGCGGCTTGGGCGGGCACGGCTGCTGGCGTGCAGGTCGGCGGGATCACGACCACTGGTCCTGTCACCAGCCTGACCAGCTATGGCTCGATTGTCGAGGTCTCGGCGATTGTGGGCACGGGCGCGCGTCCCGGTGTGGATATGGTCTGGCCCACAAACGTCGCGATTGCGCATTTCGGGATTGACCTGACGGGCCCGACAGGCGGCGTTGTGCGGGTCGATGACATCATCATCGAGGACGTGACAAGCTTCTATGCTTCGGATTTGATTGGTGTGGTCGATGTGCGCGATTACGGCGCTGTGGGCAATGGCAGCACGGATGATCGCCCGGCCTTTGTGGCAGCCATGGCAGCCGCCGGCGGGCGTCGTCTGATGGTGCCCGAGGGCACATATCTGATCGGGTCTGATCTGACGATCACAACGCCTGTGATTTTTCGCGGCACGCTAAGCATGGCTGAAAGTGTCGTGTTGATCCTGCGCGAGAATTTCGATTATCCCAGCTATCTTGCGGCTTTCGGCAATTCCGAGACCGGGTTTCGCAAGGGTCTGCAAGCGCTTTTCCATTCGTCGCAGCATGTGAATTTCGATCTGAAGGGCCGTCGCGTCACGCTGAGCGCACCAGTCGATGTGCGCGCGCTGGTGGGATTTGACGATATCACGACGCGCAGGATGCTGAGCAATGGTGTGCTTGATGCCCAAGAGTCGACAGACTGGAATACGGTCACGGTGACGCGGACAGCGACCTACAATGTTTCCAATCAGACGCGCCTCGAGGGGATCTCCAATGTTTCAGGCGTACCGGTCGGTGCGCGTGTGTCCGGCGTCGGTGTCGGGCGCGAAGTGTATGTGCGTAGCCGCAGCATCTCGAACAGCCGTGTAACTCTGAGCCAGCCTTTGTTTGGCGGGTCTGGCACCCAGAGCTATACTTTCGAGCGTTATCAGTACATGCTTGATTTTTCCGGATTTTCAAGCTTTCGCAATTTCGAGATGCGCAATGTTGAATTGCGCTGCCGGGGGCGGTGTTCTGCGGTCATGCTGCCCGAGGACGGGCGCATCTTCCGTTTCCTTGGGTGTCAGTTTGAGCGCCCCCGCGACAGGGCCATCACATCTATCGGGGGGGGCTGTCAGGGCATGTGGATCGAATCCTGCCAGTTTGAAAGCTCGCAGCAACCTCTGAATGCGCAGGATCGAACGGTGATTGCCTTCAACGTCAACAGCAACGACGCGAAGATCCGCAACAACCGGGCTGTGCTCTGGGCGCATTTCGGGATTCTTGCGGGTTCTGGCCACCTGATTTCGGGCAATCATTTCTTTCAGGGGGATACACAGAACCTCGGGGTTCGGCAGGCCGGGCTGATCCTGACAAACAAGAATTGCACGACCAGCTTCTCGGGCAACTATGTAGACAACTGTTTTCTGGAACTGACCAACGAGTATGATGCCCAGCCAGCACATAGTAGCGGGTTTTCATTCGGTGGGCTGACAGTCGACGGGAATATCTTCTTTGCGATCAATGTCGCGAGTTCATTCAATTTCATTGTTGTCCGACCGTTTGGGCCGGGTCATTTCCTGCAGGGGCTGCATGTCAATGGCAACGTCTTCCGCACGGTCGGGTCGCGCATCGCAAGGGCCGAAAGGGTCGACACGACCTTTGCCTCGCTTGCCTCCAATCGTTTCCGCAATGTCATTTTCGAGAACAATGCCTATAACGGGATTGATTTCCCTGCGGAAAGCCCCGCTGTCATAGTTCATGACCAGAATACAGAGGCGACGAACTGGACAGTGGGCACAGGGGGCAAGTTACCCTTTGGTGGCTTTGCTCGGACTGTGACATCTGTGGTTATGGAAGGTCCGGCGCGCGACAGCGGCAATTCAACCCGCTATGACATGCCCTTCGCCGAGGTCCAGCAGGGGGCTAATAACAATCAGGTCCGATTGCGCTGGCCGCAGGCCATGCGGGGTCGGGCGCTGGTCACTGTCAGGGTTGACCGACCGATCTGAGCATTTGCAATCCCGTGCCGCAAGCGCGCCATCCTTTCGGATGGCGCGTTTTCGCATGCGCTCAGGTTGCAGCCCGTCGCGGCCAGCATGCTGTCACGTTTCCCTTCGATGCAAGGACGCGCATGGCACCTGTTCTTGATCAGAAATTGTACGTTGGCAGATGAGAACGGAGCCGGGTTGGAATCGCTCCGAATCAGTTTGTGTCGCTGTGCCGCGGTCAGGCTTTACGAAAGTTTCGCGGCGTGTTTGCGCTGCCATCCATTCTGGTTCCTCGGTGCCTTGTCGGCATGATCCGAATGGTCGTCACTTCGTGCTGGCTTCGAAAGTCCATGTTTTTCCACAAAATCTGCACTGCAGCGAAAATTTATTGACCAAATTTACATATGTTTTGTGAAGTAATTTACAGAAAAATCGTTATTTTAAAAAATGTTACCCATTTCTTGACGATTGTGCTACAAGTTCGCAGGGGAAGTGTGACGCTGCGTAATTTGCGTCGGGAAATCTTTGGGGGGATGGTTGGGCGTCAGGCGTCAATGCATCCCCTGCCACTGGAGGAGTATTCATGTCCGATCTTTATCCTGCATCTGATGAGTTTGTCGCCAATGCGCATGTCGACGCGGCGAAATACGAAGAGATGTACGCGGCGTCCATTGCCGACCCGGAAGCGTTCTGGGGGGAGCAGGGCAAGCGCATCGACTGGATCAAGCCCTACAGCAAGGTCAAGAACACGTCTTTTGCGCCCGGCAATATCAGCATCAACTGGTTTGAAGACGGCACCTTGAATGTCTCGGCCAATTGCATTGACCGCCATATCGCCAAGCGTGGCGATCAGACTGCGATCATCTGGGAGCCGGACGAAACCACGACGCCTGCCAAGCACATCACTTACCGCGAATTGCTGGAGCAGACCTGCCGCATGGCCAATGTGCTGAAAGCACAGGGTGTAGGCAAGGGTGACCGGGTGGTGCTCTATCTGCCGATGATCCCCGAGGCTGCCTATGCGATGCTGGCCTGTGCGCGGATCGGCGCAATTCATTCCATCGTTTTCGCAGGCTTCTCGCCAGATGCCTTGGCAGACCGGATCAACGGGTCCGAAGCCAAGGCGGTGATCACTGCCGATTTCGCGCCGCGTGGCGGGCGCCGCACGCCGCTCAAGAGCAACACGGACAAGGCGCTGCAGCATTGCTCGGACAAGGTGAAATGCCTTGTGGTCAAGCATACTGGCGATCAGACAACCTGGATTGACGGGCGCGATGTGGATGTGAAGGCTGAAATGGCCGCCGCCAGCACGGATTGCGCCCCGGTCGAGATGGGCGCGGAAGATCCGTTGTTCATTCTCTATACCTCAGGCTCGACCGGCAAACCCAAGGGCGTGGTGCACACCTCGGGCGGCTATCTGGTCTATGCCTCGATGACGCAGCAATACACGTTCGACTATCACGATGGCGATGTGTTCTGGTGCACCGCCGATGTGGGTTGGGTGACAGGGCACAGCTACATCATCTATGGACCGCTTGCGAATGGCGCGACGACACTGATGTTCGAGGGCGTGCCGACCTATCCCGATGCAGGCCGGTTCTGGGAAGTCTGCGCCAAGCACAAGGTCAACCAGTTCTACACGGCACCCACGGCGATCCGTGCGCTGATGGGGCAGGGGACAGAGTGGGTTGAAAAGCATGACCTGTCCTCGCTGAAACTGCTGGGTTCGGTGGGTGAGCCGATCAACCCGGAGGCCTGGAACTGGTACAATACCCATGTTGGCAAAGGGAAATGCCCCATTGTCGATACGTTCTGGCAGACCGAGACCGGCGGGCACATGATCACCTCGCTGCCGGGCGCGATCCCCAACAAGCCCGGTTCGGCAACAAAGCCGTTTTTCGGCGTGCAGCCCGTTGTTCTGGATGCGGCAACAGCCGAGGTGCAGTCTGAAACCAAGGCCGAAGGCGTGCTGTGCATCAAGGACAGCTGGCCCGGTCAGATGCGCACGCTCTGGGGGGATCACGCCCGTTTCGAGGAAGCCTATTTCAGCCAGTACAAGGGCTATTACTTCACTGGTGACGGCTGCCGTCGTGATGAGGATGGCTATTACTGGATCACGGGCCGGGTTGATGATGTGATCAACGTCTCCGGGCACCGGATGGGCACGGCAGAGGTTGAATCGGCGCTCGTCGCGCATGAAGCGGTGGCCGAGGCGGCCGTGGTGGGCTACCCGCATGACATCAAGGGGCAGGGTATCTATGCCTATGTCACGCTGATGAACGGGGTCGAGCCGTCGGATGATCTGCGCAAGGAACTGGTGAAATGGGTGCGTCAGGAAATCGGGCCGATTGCCAGCCCTGATCTGATCCAGTGGGCGCCTGGCCTGCCCAAGACCCGTTCGGGCAAGATCATGCGCCGTATCCTGCGCAAGATCGCAGAGAACGATTTCGGAGCTTTGGGCGATACTTCGACGCTGGCGGAACCGGCGGTCGTTGACGACCTGATCGAAAACCGCATGAACCGGGCCTGAACAGGATGAGCGAGACAATGACAAAATCCGCTGTTCTGATCCTGCTTGGCCCTCCGGGGGCAGGCAAGGGCACCCAAGCGCGTATGCTGGAAGAGAAATTCGGTCTGGTGCAATTGTCGACGGGCGACCTGCTGCGTGCGGCGGTCGCTGCTGGGACAGAGGCCGGCAAAGCCGCGCAGGAGGTCATGTCCGCCGGTGGTCTGGTCAGCGACGAGATCGTTCTGGCAATCTTGAAAGACCGCATGGCCGAGCCGGATACCGCGAAAGGTGTCATCCTTGACGGTTTTCCGCGTACGGAAGGGCAGGCCGCGGCGCTTGACGACCTGCTGGCGGCACAAGGCCAGAGCATTGGTGCTGCCATTTCGCTGGATGTCGATGACGCCGCCATGATTGAGCGTGTGTCGGGCCGCTATACCTGCGCCAACTGTGGTGAGGGCTATCACGACAGCTTCAAGCAGCCAGCGGTTGCAGGCGTGTGCGACAAGTGTGGCAGCACCGAGTTCAAGCGCCGGGCAGACGACAATGCGGAAACCGTCAGTGCGCGGCTGGAAGCCTATCACGCGCAGACCGCACCATTGATCAGTTACTATGAGGGCAAAGGCGTGCTGAGCCGCGTTGATGCCATGGGCCAGATCGACCGCGTTGCGGCAGATCTGGCCCAAATCGTCACGCAAGTGACGAACTAGAGTTCCGGGCAACCGGTTTGGCACCCACCGGTGCCCGAATGCAGTTCCTGCACAGCGCAGGGCTGCAAACACCCTCGGCTTGCGTCGTGGGTGGCAAGGAGAGGAAGCTGTTCCGCTTTGGGACAGCACAGGAGGAAAACTGGGAGACGTCACATGTCAGACAAGTCGACAGACGCCTACTGGAAGGCCAATGTGCGCATCATCACCATCTGCATGGTGATCTGGGCGCTGGTGTCCTTCGGGTTTGGTATCGTATTTCGCCCGCTTCTGGCGGGTATTCCGATCGGAGGAACCGATCTGGGGTTCTGGTTCGCGCAGCAGGGGTCGATGCTGACCTTCATCGCTCTGATCTTTTATTACCGCTCTTACATGAACAAACTCGACAAAGAGTTTGGCGTGGAAGAGTGAGGGGGATAATCCATGGATCAGTATATTCTTAACCTGATTTTCGTGGGCGGTTCATTCGCCCTCTATATCGGGATCGCGATCTGGGCCCGCGCTGGCTCGACCTCGGACTTCTACGCGGCTTCGCGTGGCGTCAACCCGGTTGTCAACGGTGCCGCAACTGCGGCTGACTGGATGTCGGCGGCCTCCTTTATCTCGATGGCCGGTCTGATTGCGGCTGTCGGCTATGGCAACTCGACCTTCCTGATGGGCTGGACGGGCGGCTATGTGCTTCTGGCCATGCTTCTTGCACCCTATCTGCGCAAGTTCGGCCGCTTCACTGTGCCTGACTTCATCGGCGACCGTTTCTACAGCCAGACCGCGCGTCTGGTGGCAGTTATCTCGCTGCTGATCATCTCGATCACCTACGTTATCGGGCAGATGACCGGGGCCGCCGTCGCCTTCTCGCGCTTCCTGGAAGTGACGAACCAGACGGGCCTGTTCATCGCATCGGGCGTCGTGTTCTGCTATGCCGTTCTTGGCGGCATGAAGGGCATCACCTACACCCAGCTTGCACAGTATGTCGTGCTGATCATCGCCTATACCATCCCGGCGGTCTTCATCTCGTTCCAGCTGACCGGCAATCCGATCCCGCAGCTTGGCCTCTGGAGCACGCACACAGGTTCGGGTGAGCCGCTTCTTGCGACGCTGAACTCCGTCCTGATGGATCTCGGCTTCAACGACTACACCGGCAACCATGGCTCGACCTTCAACATGGTTCTGTTTACCATGTCGCTGATGGTTGGCACCGCCGGTTTGCCTCACGTCATCATCCGCTTCTTCACCGTGCCGCGCGTGGCTGATGCCCGTACTTCGGCTGGCTGGGCGCTGGTGTTCATCGCGCTGCTCTACACGGTCGCTCCGGCTGTGGGTGCCATGGCGCGCCTGAACATCATCACGACCCTCTGGCCGCAGGGCATTGAAGGCGAGCCTCTGGCATTCGACGCCAAGCCCGACTGGATGCTGAACTGGGAACGTACGGGTCTGCTGCGCTTTGAAGACAAGAACGGCGATGGCCTGATCCAGTACTACAACCAGGCGAATCCGCCCGCCCGCGCGATCGAAGAGGGCTGGGAAGGCAACGAGATGGTGCTGTTCAACAACGACATCCTCGTTCTGGCCAATCCCGAGATTGCACAGCTTCCAGGCTGGGTGATCGGTCTGATCGCGGCAGGTGGTCTTGCGGCTGCTCTGTCCACGGCGGCTGGTCTGCTGCTGGCCATCTCTTCGGCTGTGTCGCATGACTTGCTCAAGAAGATGATCATGCCGCAGATCTCGGAAAAGGCCGAGCTGATGGCCGCGCGCGTCTCGATGGCCTTTGCCATTGCGCTTGCGACATGGTTGGGCCTCAACCCTCCGGGCTTTGCCGCGCAGGTGGTGGCTCTGGCCTTCGGTCTGGCGGCTGCATCGCTCTTCCCGGCGATCATGATGGGCATCTTCTCGAAGAAGATGAACTCGACGGGTGCCATCGTGGGGATGCTGGTCGGTCTGCTTTCGACCGTGCTTTACATCTTCACCTATCTGGGCTGGTTCTTCATCCCCGGCACCAACATGCTGGCCAACACGCCTGACAACTGGCTGTTTGGCATCTCGCCGCTGTCCTTCGGGACTGTGGGTGCGGCCCTGAACTTCGCAGCGGCCTACATCACGCTGTCGATGACCAAGGAAGCGCCTGCCGAAATCCAGGAACTGGTCGAGTCGATCCGTGTGCCGAAAGGTGCCGGCGCGGCGGTCGATCACTGATCTGGCGCAAGGAAACTGGCCTGTCCCCGTGCTAACCGGGGGCAGGCTGCCCAATCCCGGGCCGTCAGATCAGGATATCAGGACATGACTGACATCTCGCCCAAGGTTCTGGAATTTCTTCAGAACGTGCATCCTTACGATTCTCTGCCGCAGGACGAGCTGGCGCGTGTCGCCAGTTGCTTCAGCCGCAGCGAAGTGCCCGCGGGCACGGTGGTCTATTCGGCTGGTGATCCGATCACCGGGGTCTATCTGGTGAAATCCGGCACCGTTGAGGTGACTGATACGCATGGCGCGTTGGTTTCGATGCTCAGCCCGCGCAATTCTTTCGGCGAGCGTGGTCTGTTGCGCGACGGGCTGGCTGTGACCACTGCGACCACGACATCGGATGCGGTGCTGTTGTGTTTGCCCGCCGATGAGTTGCGCCATCTGATCGCGAATTTCCCGGCATTCGAGCGGTTCTTCAGTCGCGGCAAGAGCGGAGCCGCCGCACGCCAGAATGATCTGGCAACGCTGAAAGTTGCGGATCTGATGGCGCGCAAACCGTTGAGCGTGACCACCACGACCACGGCGCAGCAGGCCGCGCAACTGATGCGAGAGCACCGGTTTTCCTGCGTGCCGGTGGTCGAGGGTGAAAAGCTTGTGGGCATTGTCACCACACGCGATCTGTCTGGCCGTGTTCTGGCCGAAGGGCGTCCGCCGGAAACACCCTTGGCCGAGATCATGACGCCTGATCCCCTGGCGCTCAGCCCGCAATCTTTGGGATCAGACATTCTGCATATGATGCTGGAAAACCGCATCGGGCATTTGCCGGTGGTGCGGGATGGCAAGTTGCTGGGCATGATCACCCAGACGGATCTGACACGGTTTCAGGCGATCAGTTCCGGTCAGCTTGTGCGTGATGCCGCCGTCGCGGATACGTTCGAGGCGCTGGCAAGTGTCACCAGCCGTATTCCGCAACTGCTGGTGCAACTGGTCGGTGCACATAATGCACATGAGGTCGTGACCCGTCTGATCACCGATATTGCCGACACTGTGACGCGACGCCTGCTGAAACTGGGCGAAGAGAAGCTTGGCCCGCCCCCGGTGCCCTATCTCTGGGCGGCCTGTGGCAGCCAGGGTCGACAAGAGCAGACCGGGGTCAGCGATCAGGACAACTGCATCATCATTGATGACAATGTGACACCTGACGACATGGCCTATTTCACCGATCTTGCGCGTTTCGTGTCTGACGGGCTGAATGCGGCTGGATATTTCTACTGTCCGGGCGACATGATGGCGACCAATCCGCGTTGGTGCCAGCCCGTGAATGTCTGGCGGCGCTATTTCAGGGGCTGGATCAACTCGCCTTCGCCCGAAGCGCAGATGCTGGCCTCTGTCATGTTCGACCTGCGCCCGATTGGCGGGCAGGTCAGCCTGTTCCGCGATTTGCAGGAAGAAACGCTGGCCGCTGCGAGCAAGAACTCGATTTTCGTGGCGCATATGGTCTCGAATTCGGTCAAGCACGCGCCGCCGTTGGGTCTGTTGCGCAGCTTTGCCACGATCCGCTCGGGCGAACACAAGAACCATGTGGATATGAAGCTCGGTGGCGTTGTGCCGGTCACTGATCTTGCGCGCGTTTATGCGCTACGGGGCCGCATTTCGGCGGCCAATACGCGCGCGCGCCTGATGGCGGCAGAAGAGCAGGGGATCATCTCTGTTTCTGGCGCGCGCGATCTGATTGAGGCTTATGATCTGATCGCCAATTTGCGACTGGAAAACCAGGCCAATCTGGTGCGCATGGGCCGCAAACCGGACAATTTTCTTGCGCCGTCCGATCTGTCGGATTTCGAGCGCAGCCATTTGCGCGACGCGTTTGTTGTCGTGCGCACCATGCAATCTGCAGTCGGCCAGCTGGCCGGCACTCTGGGCTGAAAGGAACGCGCGTGATTCTGGAATTTCTGGCAGTCATAGTGGCAGGGTTTGGTGGTGGCGGAACCGCCATGATCCTGCGGCGTCTGAGTGGTCGACGCCTGCCGGAATGGCTGACGCCGGCCGGAGTTGCCGCAGGCATGCTCGCCATGGTGATCTATCTCGAATATTCCTGGGCGCCGCGCTATGAGGCTGGCCTGCCGCCCGATGTCACGGTCGTCAGCAAGAACCAGCATGTTTCCTGGATGCGCCCCTGGACCTATGCGTTTCCGCTGACCAACCGGATCATCGCGGTCGATAATCGCATCCGGCAGCGCAACACGCGCAATCCCGATCTGGTTCTGACAGGGGTGATCCTGCAAGAGCGCTGGGCGCTGACCATGGGCTTTCAGTCTATGTTCGATTGCGCCAACGCCCGCCGTGCCGATCTGACCGAGGCCACTGTGCTGGATGAACTGGGGGTTCCCGTCGCCGCTGAGTGGTATGCGCTGTCCCCCGATGACCGTTTTCTGACGACTGCTTGTGAAGGAGGAGCACATGGAGGACACGTCGAGGAAGGCTGAAATTCTGGTGGTCGAGGACGAGGATAATATCGCCATCGCCCTCAACTACCTTCTGACCCGCGAGGGCTATAACCAGACCCGTATCGCAACCGGAGAGGGGGCGGTGGAGCTGATCCGCAAGAGCAAGCCTGATCTGGTCTTACTGGATGTGATGCTGCCGGTCGTTTCGGGGTATGAGATCTGTCAATCCGTGCGCGCCGATCCCGACTGCAAGGGCGTGCGTATCCTGATGATGACGGCACGCGGTTCGGCGATGGAGCGCCGCAAGGGGCTTGCGATGGGGGCGGATGGGTTCATTTCGAAACCTTTCGAGTTGAAGGAATTGCGCGAAGAGGTGCGCAAGATCCTGGCAGGAGAAACCAGCGATTTGCCACATACAGGCGTTGCGGATGCTTGACCGCCTGAGCCTGCGTATCCGAATCCTGTTGTTCTTCGTGGCGCTTGCCGGAGGGGCGGTGCTTGCGACGGCACTGGGGGGATGGTTGGTCCTGTCGCGCGCCGACCAGCCCGAACTTGCAGGGCCGATGCTGCAGGCCGGGATCCTGAGTGGGTTCCTGATCCTGTTTCTTGTCACCGGTATCTGGTATCTCTTCGATGCCAATGTCGCCCGCGCGATTGAAGCGCTGGCGAATGCGATCCGCACCCGCGCTGTGACCGATGTGAATGAGGATATCGGAGCCGAGCGCGAGAAGGCGCGGTATCTGGGCGATCTTGCCCCTGCCGCAGCGGCCATCACGCGCTCGTTGTCCGAGACCCGCTCTGCGCTGGCCGAGTCGGTGGCGCGCGAGACCTCGCGCCTGTCAGCCGAGAAATCGCGGCTGGAGAAACTGCTCGCTGATGTGCCCGTGGCCGTGCTGCTTTGCACAGCGGATTATCAGCTTGTGTTCTACAACGGGCAGGCTGTGAACGTGCTGGAAGCGGGCGGGGCGCCCGGGCTTGACCGGAACCTGCTGGACTACCTGCGCGAAGGCCCGGTGCGCCACGCCTATGAGCGTCTGAGCAAACTCAACGACCCCGAAGCCGCGTCGGACCTGATCTGCGCAACCACCGGGACCGGACGCCTGCTCTCGGGCCGGATGCGCGTGTTGCGGCGCACCGACAGCACACGCCGCCCTGGATTCGTGCTGACGCTGCGCGATGTCACAACCGATCTCGCGGCCCATGCTGCGCGTGAAGCCTTGCTGGCGGAAGTCTTCGACCGGGTGCGCCGCCCGGCGGCCAACCTGCAAACCGTGATCGGCGTGCTGTCGGAAGACAGCGAGATGGCGCAGAATGAAGACCTGACACGCGCGATGATGGCAGAGATCCGGATTCTGTCCGGTGCGATCACGGAACTGGGTGCGCGCTATGATGCAGGACGCAGCGACTGGCGCCCGCAAAGCCAGATCCGCGCGGCTGATCTGATGGATGCGGTCAACGCGCAGTTCGACGCTTCCGATCTGGCATTGGAGGTTGATGGTCCCGATCTGATTCTGACCTGCGACGGGTTTGAGTTGGCGCTGCTGTTCCGCTGGCTGGGCGAGAAACTGGCAGCAAGCGGTCATGCGCGCAGCTTCCGCCTGTGTTTGAGCGAAGAGGATGGCCCCGGTGCGGTGTTTGATCTGGTCTGGCAAGGTGCCACGTTGCCTGTGGGCGAGTTTGATGCCTGGCTCGGGGAGCAGATGGATCCCGATATTCCCGACCTCACCGCGCGCGCGGTCCTGAATGCGCATGCGACCGAAGCCTGGACCGAAGCGCGCTCCGATGGCAAGGCGTCGGTACGTCTGCCAATCCCCAATGCGCGCCGCGCCACAACTCGCCCCGCGCCGATCCAGCGCGAGGTGGTTTACGACTTCGAACTCTTGTCCAAGGAACGCAATGCGGGCGTGCTGGAAAGCAGGCTGGAAGATCTGACCTATGTGGTCTTTGACACCGAGACCACGGGCCTGATGCCCTCCAGCGACGAGATCGTGCAGATTGCCGCCGTACGTGTGGTCAATGGTCGTCGCGTACAGCGCGAGGTGTTTGACACGCTGGTTGATCCGCAGCGACCGATCCCGCAAAGCTCGACCGAAGTGCATGGCATTACAGAGGAAATGGTCAAGGGCGCGCCCACCATTTCAAACGCCGGGAAGAAGTTCCATGAATTTGCACGCGGCGCCGTTCTTGTCGCGCATAATGCGCCTTTTGACATGGAGTTTCTGCGTCGTCATGAGAAGGATATCGGCGCAAGCTTCGATCATCCGGTGCTGGATACGGTGCTTTTGTCAGCAGTTGTCTATGGCCAGTTGGAACAGCATTCGCTTGATGCGCTTACGGCGCGTTTGGGAATCACCATACCGGAAGAAGCGCGGCATACGGCCATTGGCGATACTGTCGCGACAGCGGATGCGTTTCTGAAGCTGATCCCGATTCTCAAATCCCGCGGCCTCGAAACCTTTGGAGATGTGCTGACGGAAGTGCGCAGACATGGACGCTTGCTCAAGGATCTGAACTGAGTTTGGCGCCCATCTCTTAACCCAAGCTTAACCAAAGCCTGCAAGGCTGTCGCTATGCACCATTGCGGCGAGGAGCTTGCGCATGACGGACGCGATCTTGTTGAGCTTGACCATAGTGACTTCGGCAAGTCTGGTCTTGCTGGGCAGTCTGGCGATGTTCGCAGGTCTATCGCGCGGCAGATCACAGTCAGAGATCAGTTTTGGCCCCGCGGATCAGGACGCTGTGTTCATCTTTCGCGAAAAAGCCCTGGTCGATTGTTCGGAACAGGGACAGAAGCTGCTCGATATGCTGGCGGAGAAAGGGGAAGCCACCCGCAGATCCGCGATCTGGACGCGGTTGCGTGCCTATCTTGACCCTCGGTTTCCGGATCTGGAGCCGACGCTGGAGGGTCTGTTAGGAAGCGGGCAAGCGGAACTGCAATCGATCATGGGGGACGGGCTGGTTCTCGGGCTGCGCTACTGGAATGGTCTGATTCATCTGCGGCTGACGGATACCTCTGCCGAAGGGGCACTTGTCGCGATCGACAGGCTGAGTTTCAACGCGCTGCAGAACGAACTCCGGACGCTGCGCAGCGTTGCGCGCAACGCTCCGGCCCTTGTCTGGAAGACCGATGCAGATGGGCGCGTGATCTGGGCCAATTCTGCCTATCTCAAGACCGTTCAGCAGACGACGCCGGAAGATACAGAACTGACATGGCCGTTGCCGTCTCTGTTCGGTGACGCAGGCAGTGCCGGAAAGGGACGGCTCGCGTTGCAGCAGGATGAGGTTTTGCGCTGGTTCGCTCATTCCGAGGTCGAGTGCGATGGCCAGACCCTGCATTTCGCGGTGCCAATCGACTCGACCGTGCAGTCCGAGGTGGCAAGACGGGAAACCCTTCAGACCCTGACGCGCACCTTTGCTTGCCTGCCGATTGGGCTTGCCTTGTTCGACGCCGAGCGCAGGTTGCAAGTTTTCAACCCCGCGCTGATTGATCTTACCGGGCTGGAGCCATTGTTCCTGGCGGCGCGCCCGAGTTTCGAACAGGTTCTCTATGCGTTGCGCGAGAAACGGATGTTGCCGGAACCCAAGGATTTCCAGAACTGGCGACGTGAGATCATCGAGATGGAAAAAGCAGCCGAGACAGGGGAATATGCCGAAGAATGGTGCCTTGACGGAGGGCGCATCTTCTACGTCACCGGGCGTCCGCAGCCCAATGGCGCCATAGCGCTTTTCATCGAGGATGTAACAACCGAAGCTGCCTTGACCCGGAACTTTCGCAATGAAATCGAGACAGTGCATCATGTTCTGGATGCTCTGGGTGACGGCATTGCTGTCTTCGGCCTGTCTGGTCAGGCGCTGCTTGCCAATGCGGGATATACACGGCTCTGGAACTCCGATCCCTGTGTTGATCTGGCGGATGAGGGCTTGGCACAGGCTTTGGCACTCTGGTCGAATGCCTGCGCGCCGACGACTTTCTGGGCGCGGCTGGCAGAATTCGTGACCAGATCCGACACACATGAGGAAATCAACGGTTCGGCAGCCTTGCGCACAGGCATACCTCTTGCGCTGCGCGCCCGCCGGCTGTCTGGCGGTGCGGTGATGGTGGTGTTTCAGCCACTGGCGCAAGGACTCTTGTCGCAGCGCCCTGATCTTGCCCTGCAAGCCGAACTGATCGGCAGACAGGATCTTGCAGGACACTCGCAGGAACGGGCCGTGCAAAGCGCTACGACAAATGATCCGGCGCGACTGCTGCCCTCTCGCAAACCGCGCACAGCGCGTCACACGGGCACCCGAATGCGCGTCTGACGGCTGTCACGGCTTCGCACTGGCGCAGCCGTGACAGTCGTGGCAAAGTCTGCGCATGACTGATGCTTTCCATCTGACAACCGAAACGCTTGCACCGGAACAGACCGCAGATCTCGCCATGCGCCTTGGAGCCTTGCTTGGTCCGGGCGACACTGTGCTGCTGGAGGGTCCGGTCGGGGCTGGCAAGAGCCATTTCTGCCGCGCGCTGATCCAGTCGCGACTCGCCGCTCAGGGTCGGATGGAAGATGTGCCCTCGCCAAGTTTCACGTTGGTCCAGACCTATGATGCGGGAGATGTCGAGATTTGGCATGCAGACCTCTACCGTCTCTCCGACCCGCAGGAGATTGTCGAGCTTGGTCTGGAAGACGCTTTCTCAACCGCGATTTGCCTTGTCGAATGGGCCGGGCGTCTGGGCGACATGGCACCGCCCGAAGCGCTTCAGGTGACAATCCTTCCCGGTGTGGCCCCCGAGGCGCGGCAGATCGTCTTCAGCGGTCCCCCGTGCTGGCAGGAGCGCTTGCGCACATTTCTGGTCATGGCCTGAGGGCATAGGATGTTCGCGCTAGACCCTGCCCCGCCCCGCCTTTTCGCCCTTCCGCCCGGTGTCGATTTTCCGCAGGCTTTCGCGCAGGGCTGCCTGGCCCGTATGACGGACCTGCCACCGGAAGCGCGGGCGCGGGTGACGGTACTGGCCAATTCCGCCCGGATGCGCAGCCGGTTGCGCGCGGCCTTTGCGGCACAGGGGCCGGGGTTGCAGCCGCGTATCCGGTTGATCAGCGATCCGCTGCTGTTCGAAGGGGCTGCGGCGCTTCCTCCTGCGATCCCTCCGCTGCGACGCAGGCTTGAACTGGCGCAACTTGTCGAGCGATTGTTGCAGTCCGCGCCCGATCTTGCGCCGCGCAGCGCACTTTTTGACCTGTCTGACAGTCTGGCGCGGCTTTTTGCCGAAATGCAGGCCGAGGGTGTGCCGCCGGAGCGGTTGCGCGATCTGGATGTGAGTCGCCATTCCGGACATTGGGCGCGGTCTCTCGCATTCATCTTGCTGGCCGAGCAGGTCGTTCATGCCGATACCCCTGACGCCGAGGGCCGCCTGCGCGCGCAAGCCGAAGCGCTGATCGCACGGTGGCAGGACAGACCACCGCAAGATCCGATCCTGATCGCCGGATCGACGGGCTCGCGCGGGACAACCGCGCTGCTGATGCAGGCTGTGGCGCGGTTGCCCTTGGGCGCGGTCGTTCTGCCGGGCTTCGATTTCGACATGCAAGGCGACACATGGGGCGCGCTGACAGCTGGGGCCGCGCCAGAGGATCACCCACAATTCAGGTTCTTGCGGTTGTGTCAGGCACTGGACATCGCGCCGGAACAGGTCACGCCATGGGGCGAGCGCGCGGCGCCTGAACCTGCGCGCAATGCGCTGGTCTCGCTGGCGCTACGACCGGCCCCGGTCACTGATCAGTGGATGCAGGACGGTCCGCGCCTGTGCGATCTGGACCAGGCCTGCGCTGGTTTGACGCTGATCGAGGCGCCGTCGCCGCGCATGGAAGCGCAGGCTATCGCGTTGCGCCTGCGCCATGCTGCCGAAGCTGGCCAGAGCGCTTCGCTGATCACGCCCGACCGCGATCTGACGCGACGGGTAACGGCCACGCTGGATCAATGGCGCATTACGCCCGATGACAGCGCGGGCCGCCCGCTGGCACTGTCTGCGCCGGGGCGGTTTCTGCGTCATGTCGCGGGCTTGATGGCGCAGCGCATGGACGGACAGGCGTTGCTGACGCTTCTGAAACACCCGTTGACCCATAGCGCGGGCGACCGGGGGCCGCATCTGCTGCACACGCGCGATCTGGAATTGCGCTTGCGGCGCAGGGGTGTGGCCTATCCAGCCCCGGAATTTCTGCGCGAATTCGCGGTGCGGGCCGATTGCGCGGGCTGGGCCGAGTGGCTGTGCGCGGTCCTGCCCTTCGCGCCTGACCCGACCCCGCGCCCGCTTGCGGACCTGGTCGCGGCCCATCTGGCCTTGACCGAGGCACTGGCGGCTGGTCCTGAAGGCGGCGAAAGCGAATTGTGGAGAGCGGCAGCTGGGGCCAAGGCGCTGAGTGCCATGACGGATCTCGCGCATGAAGCCGGTCATGGTGGCGCGCTCTCGCCGCGCGATTACGAGGCTTTCGTCACCGCCTATCTGCAGGGTTTCGAGGTACGCGAACCTGTGACCGCCCATCCCGGTATCATGATCTGGGGCACGCTGGAAGCCCGCGTGCAGGGCGCGGATCTGGTCATACTTGCGGGGCTGAACGAAGGCATCTGGCCAAAATCGCCCGACCCGGACCCTTGGCTGAACCGCCGGATGCGCGCGGATGCCGGGCTTTTGCTGCCCGAACGCCAGATCGGTCTGTCTGCGCATGATTTCCAGCAGGCGATTGCTGCGCGCGAGGTGGTGCTGAGCCGCGCTGTGCGCGATTCGGAAGCGCAGACGGTGCCTTCGCGCTGGCTGAACCGGCTGACCAACCTGCTGAACGGCTTGCCCGAACAGGGGGTGCATGCGCTGGACGGGATGCGTGCGCGCGGCGAGCACTGGCTGCGCATGGCCGAGGCATTCGATGCCCATTTCGACCATCTGCCCGATGACCCGTCCGCGCTGCGCCCGGCCCCTGCGCCGCCGATTGCTGCGCGCCCGCGCGAGTTGCCTGTAACCGCGATCAACCGGCTGATCCGCGACCCGTATGAGATTTACGCGAAATATGTACTGGGGCTGCGCAAGCTGAATTCGCTGCATCCCTCGCCCGATGCGCTATTGCGCGGGACGGTGCTGCATAAGGTTCTGGAAGTGTTCACCAAAGCCGCGCCAGAGCCGGACCCGATGGCGCAACTGATGCGGATCGGGGCAGAGGTGCTGCAAGATGAAGTGCCCTGGCCTGCGGCGCGTGCGCTGTTTCAGGCACGGCTGGCGCGGTCGGCGCAGGCGTTCTTGCAATTCCATATGGACCAGCCGGGCCGCGTGCTGATGCTGGAAGAACGCGGCGCGATGCCGTTTCGCGATCCGGCCTTCACGCTGGTCGCCAAACCCGACCGCGTGGATGAATGGCCTGACGGGCGGGTGCATATCATCGACTACAAGACCGGAAACCCGCCGACCCAGTCGCAACAAAAGCATTTCGACAAGCAGCTTTTGCTACAGGCCATGATGGCCGAAGAGGCCGCTTTCGAGGCGCTGGGCCTGCGCGAGGTCGCGCGGATCACCTATCTGGGGCTTGGGGCGAAGCCGAAGATCGAAGCGACCGAGATCACGCCCGCGCTGCTGGCGGAAACGCGGGAGCAGTTCGAGAGGCTGATCCGCGCCTATCTGTCGCCGGAACGCGGCTTTCCCGCGCGGCGCTATCTGCTGAAAGAACAGGATGTTTCGGATTACGATCACCTGTCGCGTTTTGGCGAATGGGTGATGCAGGACGAACCCGTGACCCTGCCGGTGGGGGATGCAGATGCAGTTTGATGAAGCGACCCTTGCGCAGAACCGCGCCTCCAGCCCACTCGATTCGACCTGGCTTTCGGCCAATGCGGGGTCAGGCAAGACCAAGGTTCTGACCGACCGCGTGGCGCGGCTGCTGCTGCGCGGGGTAGAGCCGCAGCGCATCCTGTGCCTGACCTATACCAAGGCGGCGGCCAGCGAGATGCAGAACCGCCTGTTCACGCTTCTGGGCAAATGGGCGATGCTGCCAGAGGCCAGTTTGCGGTCAGAGCTTGCAAAGATCGATGCGGAACCGACCGGCGGGCTGGCCGAAGCGCGGCGCCTGTTCGCCCGCGCGATCGAGGCACCGGGCGGGCTGAAAATCCAGACGATCCATTCCTTCTGCGCGGCGCTCTTGCGGCGGTTTCCTTTGGAAGCCGGATTGTCCCCGGCCTTTACCGAAATGGATGACCGCTCAGCCCGCATCCTGCGCGCGGATGTACTGGACCTTTTGGCCGAAGGGGAAGGGCGGGCGGCGCTCGACGCCTTGGCGCAGGTATTCACTGGGGCTGATCTGGACGACCTGCTGCGCGAAATTTGCGGGCAGGCGCAGGCGTTTGAGGGAGATTTGCCAGAGGCGGAGTTGCGGACGGCGCTGGATTTGCCCGAAGGGTTTGACGAACAGAGGCTTCTGGCGGATGTGTTTCTGGGTAGCGAGTTTGCGCTGTTCGACGATCTGGTGCCGGTGCTGGCCGCGGGTAGCGTGACCGATACCAAGAACGCCGAAAAACTGCGCGTGATCGCGCAGGCCGCGCCGGAAATGGCCCTGCTGGAGGCGCTGGAAGGGCTGTTTCTGACGGGCGCCGGCGCGAAGGAACCCTTCACGGCGAAAATCGGCAGCTTCCCCACCAAAGCGACCCAGAAAGCGCTTGGCCCGCTGCTTGACCCTCTCAATCACCTGATGGCGCGGGTCGAAGGCGCCCGCGCGCGCAGGCTGGCATTGGCCTGTTTCACCCGAAGCAAGGCTCTGCACGAATTCGCCCGCAGCTTTCTGCCTGCTTATGCGCAGGCCAAATCCGCGCGCGGCTGGCTGGATTTCGACGATCTGATCGCCCGCGCAGGCCAGTTGCTGACTGATCCATCCGTGGCGCAATGGGTGCTGTTCAAGCTTGATGGCGGGGTCGATCACATTCTGGTCGATGAGGCGCAGGACACTTCCCCCGGCCAATGGCGCGTGATCGAACATCTGGCGCAGGAATTCACCGCCGGGATCGGCGCGGTGGACGCCAGCCGCACGCTGTTTGTCGTGGGTGACAAGAAGCAGTCGATCTATTCCTTTCAAGGGGCTGATCTGCGCGTGTTTGACGCGATGCAGGCGCAGTTCCGCGAGAAACTCGCCCATGTCGATCTGCGGCTGAACGAGGCGCTTCTGGCCCATTCCTTCCGCTCTTCGGATGCGATTTTGCGTATGGTCGATGCGACCTTCCGCCCGCCGCGCGATGCGGGGCTGGGGGGCGTGCCGCAGCATATTGCCTTTTTCTCTGATCTGCCCGGACGTGTGGATTTGTGGCCTGTAATCGAGAGTGGCGAGCCCCCCAAGCCGCCCGAATGGTATGATCCGGTCGATGTATTGCCCGAAGAGCACCATTACCGCCAGCTTGCCCGTGCGATTGCAGCCGAGTTGCGCAGGATGATCGACGCGCGCGTGATGCTGCCCCATCGGGATGGTGCGAAACCGATGACTGAAGGCGATGTGCTGATCCTCGTGCGCCGCCGCAACGCGCTGTTTCACGAGATCATCGCGGCCTGCAAGGCCGAAGGGTTGCAGATGGCAGGAGCGGACCGGTTGCGTTTGGGCGGCGAGATGGCCGTACGTGATCTCACAGCGCTTCTCGCGTTTCTTGCCACGCCTGAAGATGACCTGTCATTGGCCGCCTGTCTGCGTTCTCCCCTTTTCGGTTGGTCCGAGGATCAGTTGTTCCGGCTTGCCCAGGGTCGGGAAAAGACGTTCCTGTGGACCCGGCTGCGTGAGAGTGGTGAGGACATGACGCTGGAGGTCATCAACGATCTGAGACGTCAGACCGATTTCCTGCGCCCCTATGATCTGATCGAGCGGATGCTGACCCGCCATGACGGTCGCCGCCGCCTGATCGCGCGATTGGGGCCAGAGGCCGAGGACGGGATTGATGCCTTTCTGGCTCAGGCGCTGGCCTATGAGCCTTTGGAAACACCAAGCCTGACCGGGTTTCTGGCATGGCTGGAACAGGGCGATGTGCAGATCAAGCGCGAGTTGGGACGCGCGGACGGACGGTTGCGGGTGATGACCGTGCATGGTGCGAAGGGACTGGAAGCACCAGTCGTTATCCTGCCCGATACAAGCGACCGCAGCGCGCGCGACAGCGGGCAGATCGTGGATCTTGGGAAGCTGCCCGTCTGGCGCACCTCAAAGGACGATGCGCCGGAGCGAGTGCTGGAGAGCATGGAGGCACGCGCGATACGGAGCGCGGAAGAGGATGCGCGCCTCTTGTATGTTGCGATGACACGTGCCGAGCATTGGCTGATCATAGCGGGTGCGGGGAAGGTCAACCAACCCGAGTGCTGGTATAGGCGGATCGCCGAAGGCATGGAGCACATCGGGGCTGTGCCCTTCGACATGCCCACAGGACGCGGGATGCGGTATCAGCATCTCGATTGGCCCGAGCCGGCCGATGCCGGACATGGACTAACGAGTGCGGTGCAAGTCGATCTGCCAGGAATGCTTTGGCAGGCTGCATCTGCCCCGGTAGTGGCCCCGCCTGATCTGTCACCATCGTCGCTTGGTGGTGCCAAGGCGCTGCCCGGAGAGGCCGGCGAAAGCACCGAGGCAGCACTGACGCGCGGCACGCAGTTGCATCTGTTGCTCGAGCATCTGCCGCTCTGGCCTGACGCTGAATGGCAATCGCGCGCGCGCGATCTGCTGGCGAGTCACGAGGCAGGGCTGCCTGCGGACTTCGAGACGCTTCTGGCAGAAGCCGCGCAAGTTTTGAGCGCGCCCGGTCTTGCAGAGCTGTTCGGGCCGGAAAGCCTTGCAGAGGTCGAGATCACGGCAGAACTGTTTGAGCGTCCTCTCTCGGGGGTTATCGACCGGTTGATCGTCACGCCGGGTCGCGTCTTGGCCGTCGACTACAAGTCTAACCGCGTTGTGCCTGCGCGCGCGAGTGATGTGCCGGAAGGGTTGCTGCGGCAGATGGGGGCGTATCGCGCGGCACTGGCGCAGGTTTTTCCTGGTCGCGAGATAGGTGTCGCGCTCCTGTGGACCGCCAAGGCGGAGGTGATGCACCTGCCGGCAGCACTGGTCGATAGCGCAGTTGCGCGCGCGGCGCTTGAATCCGGCGCGGCACAGGCTTAGGTAGGTCGCAACATAACCCAGATTGGAGGGGCCGATGCCCACTGTTGCCGTGACCGATGCCACTTTTGACGCCGAAGTGCGCCAGTCCGATATTCCCGTTGTGGTCGATTTCTGGGCCGAATGGTGTGGCCCTTGCAAGCAGATCGGCCCAGCTCTGGAAGAGCTGTCGGCAGAGTTCGAAGGCCGGGTGAAGATCGCCAAGGTCAATGTGGATGAGAATCCGAATACTGCGGCCTCGATGGGGATTCGCGGCATTCCGGCGCTCTTCCTGTTCAAGGATGGTCAGGTCGTGTCGAACAAGGTAGGTGCCGCACCCAAATCGGCCCTGCAAAGCTGGATCAGCGAGTCCGTCTGATCAGAGAGAGGGCGCGAGCGGATCGCGCCCTTCTCCTATCTCACTCCGTGCCGAGAGATGCGCCTCCGGCGGGAGTATTTTCGGCAAGATGAAGAGGCTGCGATGAGCGATTTTCCGGGCTGGCATGGCACGACGATTCTGGCCGTGCGACGTGGCGGAGAAGTGGTTGTGGCCGGAGATGGTCAGGTCTCGTTGGGCCAGACCGTGATCAAGGGCGGCGCGCGCAAGGTGCGCAGGCTGTCGCCGGGTGGCTATGAGGTGGTCGCGGGCTTCGCCGGATCGACTGCTGATGCCTTTACGCTGCTGGAGCGGCTGGAGGCGAAGCTGGAAGCGACGCCGGGACAGCTGGCGCGGGCCTCGGTGGAACTGGCGAAGGACTGGCGCACAGACAAGTATCTTCAGAAGCTGGAAGCGATGCTCATCGTCACGGATGGGCGCGATCTGTTCGTCATCACCGGCGCGGGCGATGTGCTGGAGCCGGAGCATGATATCGCGGCAATCGGCTCGGGTGGAAATTTCGCTTTGGCCGCCGCGCGCGGGCTGATGGCGAGTGAGCTATCAGCGGAAGAGGTGGCGCGGCGCGCGATGGCAATTGCGGCAGATATCTGCGTTTACACCAATGGCAACCTGACTGTGGAGAAGATCAGCGCATGACCGACCTGACCCCGCGCGAGATTGTCAGCGAACTTGACCGTTTCATCATCGGCCAGAAGGACGCGAAGCGTGCTGTGGCAGTCGCCTTGCGCAATCGCTGGCGGCGCAAGCAACTGCCTGCGGATCTGCAGGAAGAAGTGTATCCCAAGAATATCCTGATGATCGGCCCCACAGGGGTCGGCAAGACTGAGATCAGCCGCAGGCTTGCCAAGCTTGCCCGCGCGCCGTTCCTGAAGGTTGAAGCCACGAAGTTCACCGAAGTCGGCTATGTCGGGCGCGATGTCGAGCAGATCATCCGCGATCTGGTGGACAGTGCGATCCTGATGACCCGCGAGCAGATGCGCGAGGATGTGAAGGCGCGTGCGCAGGCCGCAGCCGAGGATCGGGTGATTGCGGCGCTGGCGGGTGAGGGCGCGCGCGACGGCACGCGCGAGATGTTCCGCCGCAAGCTGCTGGCCGGTGATCTGGATGATACCGTGATCGAGATCGAGGTCGCGGATACATCAAATCCGATGGGCGGCATGTTCGATATTCCGGGCCAGCCGGGCGGGCAGATGATGAATCTGGGCGAGTTGTTCGGCAAGGCTCTGGGCGGCAGGCGCGTGCGCAAGAAGGTGACGGTCGCGGAAAGCCATGACCTGCTGGTCGCCGAGGAAGCCGACAAGCTGCTGGATGACGAGACGGTGAAGGCCGCCGCGCTGGAAGCGGTCGAGCAGAACGGCATCGTGTTTCTGGACGAGATCGACAAGGTCTGCGCGCGTTCTGACATGCGCGGTGGAGATGTCAGCCGCGAGGGCGTTCAGCGTGACCTGTTGCCGCTGATCGAGGGCACGACGGTCAGCACCAAGCATGGGCCGGTGAAGACCGATCATATCCTGTTCATCGCTTCGGGCGCGTTTCATATCGCGAAGCCCTCGGACCTGCTGCCGGAATTGCAGGGGCGTCTGCCGATCCGGGTTGAATTACGGGCGCTCACGGAGGGTGATTTCGTGCGCATCCTGACCGAGACCGACAATGCGCTGACGCGGCAATACACGGCGCTGATGGCGACTGAAGAAGTGACCGTCACATTCACCGAGGACGGGATTGCCGCGCTGGCCAAGATCGCCGCCGATGTGAACCAGTCGGTCGAGAATATCGGCGCGCGCAGGCTTTACACGGTGATGGAGCGGGTGTTCGAGGAGTTATCTTTCCATGCGCCGGACCGGGCAGGGCAGGGAGTGACAGTGGATGCAGCTTTCGTCGAGAAGAATCTGGGTGATCTGGCACGTTCGGCTGACCTGAGCCGCTATGTCTTGTAAGCCTGCCACTGGACGGATGGGTTTCTTTTCTTATATAACTGCTCAGGAATAGCTGGCTCGGAGGGCGCAGGACATGAGCACGGGACAAACAGACGGAGATCTGCTGATCAAGCCGTCCACCACGGATCATACGCTTTATGAGCCTGTGGTCGAAGCCTGCAAGACCGTGTTTGATCCGGAAATCCCGGTGAATATCTACGATCTGGGGTTGATCTACACGATCACGATCTCGGATCAGGGCGAGGTCGGGATCATCATGACCCTGACCGCACCGGGTTGCCCGGTGGCCGGTGAAATGCCTGGCTGGGTGTCAGATGCGGTTGGCGCTGTTCCGGGGGTGCAGTCCGTTGAGGTGGAAATGACCTTTGATCCGCAATGGGGCATGGACATGATGTCCGATGAGGCACGGCTTGAACTGGGCTTCATGTGAGTGTCGCACTCTTGCAGGATAAGCTGCCGCAAAGACGCAAGGTGAATTGAAATGTTCGCGATCCCTGGGAAATCTCCAGTCACCCTGACCCCGGCTGCTGTGCGCCAGATCCGGCGGTTGATGGAGCGCGAGGGGGCTTCTGGCCTGCGCGTTGGCGTCAAGAAGGGCGGCTGCGCGGGTATGGAATACACGATGGAAAGCGCGCAGGATATCCGCGAGCATGAAGAAGTGGTCGAGCAGGATGGCGCGCGCGTGATCATCGCGCCTATGGCGCAGATGTTCCTGTTCGGCACCGAAATTGACTATGAAACCGGACTGATTGAAAGCGCGTTCCGGTTCCGCAATCCGAATGTGACCGAAGCCTGTGGCTGTGGCGAGTCGATCAAGTTCGATGATGTAGAGACATTGACCGCGCGACTGAGCAACGCGAGATCGACGGGCTGATTGCATCTGACGGGCAGGCCGCGTATCCCTTGCTTCTGAAAGGGAGAACGCCATGACACAAGCCTGCAAACTTGCCGCCGGAAACTGGAAGATGAACGGGCTGCGCGCCGATCTGGCAGAGGCGCGGGCACTCGCAGCGGCGCTCACGGCCCCGAGTTGTGGCGTCTTGCTTTGTCCACCTGCAACGCTTGTCGCTGCGATGGCCGACGCACTGAACGGCAGTGCTGTGATGGTGGGTGGGCAGGATTGTCACGCCGGGGTGTCAGGGGCGCATACCGGTGATATCTCGGCGCAGATGCTGGCGGATAGTGGGGCAAGATATGTGATCCTTGGGCATTCCGAGCGCCGCGCGGATCATGGGGAAGCCTCGGGCGATGTAGCGGCCAAGGCGCAAGCGGCCCAAGCGGCGGGTCTGGTCGCGATCATCTGTCTGGGAGAAACCGAAGCCGAGCGGGACGCCGGGCACACACTGGACGTGGTGCTGAAGCAACTGGCCGAGTCAGTGCCTGAAGGTGCTACTGCCGCCAATACCGTCATCGCGTATGAACCCGTCTGGGCGATCGGCACGGGGCGCACACCGACGCTGGAGCAGATCAGCGAAGTGCATGATGCCCTGCGCGTCAACCTGCCCGACAGCGCCACTTCCTTGCTTTATGGGGGGTCAGTCAAACCCGGAAATGCTGCCAAGATTTTTGCGATTGCCAATGTCGACGGGGCGCTTGTCGGTGGGGCGTCGTTGAAAGCGGCGGATTTTGGCGCGATTGTCGCGGCACTCGACGCCGCTTAGGCGCGGTATCGCAGGGTCGGTGTGACGATTGCAGCGAACAGGACTCCTGCGATGAAACCACCCAGATGGGCCTCCCAGGCGACAAGACCCGATAATGCCAGCCATAGGATGACGTTCAACAAGACCAGCCCCAAGAGCGAGCGCCATAAGGGTCGCATGGAACTGCGCAGATGCTGACGCGCCTGCCATTCCCAGAATTTCCATGCCCCGATCAGCCCGAATACTGCGCCAGAGGCCCCGACCATCGGGGCTTCTGATCCTGACAGAAGGGCAAACCCGGCGCCCCCGGCAATAGCCGACAGGATATAGAGCAGCAGAAAACCCTTTTGGCCGATCCGCGCCACCGCGATCCCACCAAGCGCCAGAACGGCGATCATGTTGCCAATCAGATGCAACAGGCCCCCGTGCAAGAAGGCGTATGTCAGGAACATTGTCTCGCGCTGTACAGGATAGATCGGTTCCCAGCCTGACAGGAGTCCGTTCCAGAATGCGCCGTGCAGCAGCATCTGTCGCCGCAGATCGCTGCCGCCGAACAGAGCAGATTCCAGTAGTGTCAGCAAAATCTCGGGAAGGCATGTCAGACCGACAAGCCAGATCACGGCAGGTGCATTTGCGTGCGTGGGAAGTGTTATATGCTGTGGACCCATGCGCGCGGAAGTGACACTCTCATCAACCCTGTGCAAGTCCTGAGCTCGACGCCCCTCCGCGCGGGAAGGGGGTCGCGTCTTTCGTGTCACTCAGTACCCCGTGCTGTAGAGAACTGTTCGCAGGGTCTTCCCGACAAGGCGAAGGTCTGTCGCAAAGGAAAGATTACGCGCATATTCAATGTCCAGCTCGGCGCGACGCTGAAAATGCGAATCGTTGCGCTCGGAGACTTGCCAGACACCGGAAATGCCGGGGCGTAGCGAGGTGTAAACAGGCAGGGCAGGGCCGTAGAGATGCTTCTGCTCGGGCATCATCGGCCGCGGACCGAGAAGGCTCATCTGACCCCGCAGCACATTCCACAGTTGCGGCAACTCATCAATCGAGGTCTTGCGCAGGAACAACCCGAAGGAGGTCACACGGGGGTCGTGCTTCAGCTTCTGGGTGTCCAACCATTCCGCGCGCATTGCCGGATCGGTGTCGAGAATGTCTTGCAGCAGTCGGTCTGCATCAGGATGCATCGTGCGGAATTTCCAGATCCGGAAATGCCGACCGCCCTTGCCGATGCGCGCTTGAGAATAAAACGGAGCAACTCCCTGAACCAGAAGGACAAGGGTCACGACGATGATGATAGGCAGCACGATTGGCGCGATGAGCACTACCAGAAACAGGTCGAACAAGCGCTTTCCGAAAAGGCGGTAAAGGCCCTGACGGGCGACTTTCTCGCTTGACGGATCGCTCAGATCAGCCGAGTTTGGTATGGAGTTCTCACCGTGATACAAAGCGCGAGATGGCATAAGAAATTCCCCCGAGACGTGCGAGTTGGTTCAGCTATTGGCAACAAGAAAGCCCCTTCGGCAGTCGCGGGACACGCGGCGCACCAACTCTTCGCCGTTCTATGGTTGTCATACCTTTAACCATTCTGTGTCGCAGCAAAAATCAGCCCCGAGAGTTTGTGTTTCGCAATCTGCAACGGAATCTGTCTGCGAAATGTGAACAAATTGCGGTATGGTTAGGGTTTGTTTCTGTCTGGCGTGAATCGCGATCATTCATAACTGTGAATGTGACATTTCTGCGGCCTGAACCGCGAATCACCAGAATGCGGTGAAGCATAGGATGCCACGACTTGGGCTTAATTTGGCTTGAATCCTGCCATGTCGCAGCAGTAACCACAGCGCAGCGGGTCGCAGTAGCTTCCTGTTTTGTGGAATGAGGGCATGACTCAGGCATTCAGCTCATATCTGGAGCATTTCGGCTTCAAGCAGCGTCCATTCTCTCTGACGCCTGACCCGGAATTCCTGTTCTGGTCCGACGCGACGCGTGGTGCCTATACGATGTTGCAATATGGGCTGGCCACGCGCGCACCCATTACCCTGATCACAGGTGAGATCGGTGCCGGGAAAACTGTGTTGCTGCAGCATTTCATCGAAGAGATCGAGGATGACGACAGTCTCTCGATTGCTTTGGTCACGAATACACGCCCGAATACGCGCGAGATCCTGCAATGGTTGTTGCCGGAACTGACCAAGTCCGACATCAGCGAAGAAGCCAAATTTCTGCGCGTTCAGGAGTTCCTGGTGCAGGAATATAATGAAGGGCGGCGCGTGCTGCTGGTGATCGACGAGGCACAGAACCTGTCGCTTGAGGCGCTGGAAGAATTGCGGATGCTGACCAACATAAACCTGGGCAAGGAAGAGGTCTTGCAGTTGTTCCTGATTGGCCAGCCCGAGTTGCGCGACAATGTGCGTCGCCCTGAACTTGTCCAGTTCGCCCAGCGGGTCGCGGCAAACTATCATCTGCCCTATATGGAATCGGCCACGGTGCTGAAATACATCGCGCATCGGCTGAGGGTCGCGGGCGGAACGCCGGGGATATTCAGCAAACAGGCCGCAGAGCTGGTGCATGAGGCGACGGGTGGCATCCCGCGCCTGATCAACCAGCTTTGCGACATGTCCCTTACCTACGCTTTCGCCCAGCAAGAGAAGATGGTCAAACGCAGCACAGTTCAGGCCGTGATTGACGACGGCATTTTCTTCGCGCCTTTTCCGCGAAAAATGTGACCGCGGCTACCAGTGGCCGACGCTCTCCATGCTGGCCCAGGGTTCAGCCGGGGGCAGGGCGCTGCCCTGTTGCAACAACTCGATCGAGATATTGTCGGGTGAGCGCACGAAAGCCATGCGACCGTCGCGGGGCGGGCGGTTGATCGTGATCCCCGCAGCCTGCAACTCGGCGCATTTGGCATAGATATCCTCGACCTCATAGGCGAGATGGCCGAAATGGCGGCTGTCGGCAGGCAGACCATCGTCTCCGTCCCAGTTATAGGTCAACTCGACCGGACATTCTGGCTGACCTGGGGGGGCCATGAAGACCAAAGTGAAGCGGCCTGACTCGCTTTCATGGCGGCGGGTTTCCTCCAGTCCCAGCAATTTGTAGAAGGCGATCGAGGCGTCGAGATCCTTCACCCGGACCATTGTGTGCAGATAGCGCATCCTGTTGCTCCTTGTTCTTCCGGTCAGAAGATAGGGACTTCTGTCGGGGCTGCAATGGGGGTTTCAGAATCAACCACATCCGTTCTAAGGTGAGCAACACAGCATGTTGTATTGCGGGCGGGGCATGAAGCAGTATCTGGACGGTTTGCGCTATATCCTGGAAAACGGCATACCTTCGGATGACCGGACGGGAACCGGCACTTTGTCGGTTTTCGGGATGCAGATGCGCTATGATCTTGCAGAGGGGTTCCCGCTGGTCACGACAAAACGCGTGCATCTGAAGTCAGTCATCCACGAGTTGCTCTGGTTTCTTTCCGGGAATACGAATGTTGGCTATCTGCAAGCGAACGGGGTCAGCATCTGGGATGAATGGGCTGATGATTCTGGGGATCTTGGGCCTGTCTATGGGCGCCAGTGGCGCGATTTCGGCGGCGTGGACCAGATCGCAACTCTGGTGGAGCAGATTAGCCAGACCCCGGACAGCCGGCGCCTGATCGTCTCGGCCTGGAACCCCGCTGATGTGCCACAAATGGCGCTGCCGCCGTGTCATACGCTCTGGCAGGTGCGCATTCTGAGCGGCAAATTGCATCTGCAACTCTATCAGCGTTCGGCGGACATGTTTCTTGGTGTGCCTTTCAACATCGCCTCTTATGCGCTGTTGCAAATGATGCTGGCCAAGGTCACGGGGCTGGAGCCGGGGGTTTTCGTGCATACGCTGGGGGACGCGCATATCTACTCGAACCATATGGAACAAGTACAGATCCAGCTTGCGCGCGACCCGCGCCCGCTACCGCGCATGGAAATCCTGCGCAGCCCTGAGACGATTTTCGATTTTGTGTATGAGGATTTCCGCATCCATGATTATGATCCGCATCCCGCGATCAAGGCACCGGTGGCGGTCTGAATGCTGAGCCTGATCGTCGCGCGCGCGCGAAATGGTGCTATCGGGCGGGATGGTTCAATACCTTGGCACGCGCCCGAAGACCTCGCCTTTTTTCAGCGCGAAACGCTGGGTGGTGCGATCATTATGGGACGCAAGACCTGGGAGAGCCTGCCGAAACGACCTTTGCCGCGCAGGCTGAATATCGTCGTCACCTCGACCACCTGCGCGACGGAAAGCGAAGGGCTGTTTGTTTCTCTGGACAACGCCCTCGATGCGGCCCGCGCGGCGGGGCATATGCGTGTCTACGCGATTGGTGGCGCCGGGATCTACAGCGCTTTCCTGCCAAAAGCGGACCGGCTTCTGATCACAGAGGTAGATCTTGAGGTGCCGGATGCCGATACTTTCTTCCCGCAGATCAATTCGGACCAGTGGCGGTTGACGGCGCGCTTGCCATTACGGTCCGACGACCCGCGCTGCGTGTTGACCGAGTATCTTCGGATCTGAGTGAAGCGCCATTGCAGAGCCTTGCGCCAGCATCTACATCTTGTGAAACCACAGATGGAGTTCCAGATGCAGATTCAGGTAAACACCGATAACACCATTTCCGGGCGCGAGGATGTCGTGTCCTTTGTCGAGGGGGTGATCGCATCGAAACTGGGGGCGGTGTCCGGTTCGATCACACGCGTCGAAGTGCATCTGCAGGACCAGAATGCAGAGAAGAAAGGTCCGGATGACAAGCGCTGCATGATCGAAGTGCGGCTCGAAGGTCGCCAGCCGGTCAGCGCGACGCATACGGCCGACAATCTGCAATCGTCAGTCACTGGTGCAGTGGACAAGATGCGCAACCTGCTTGATCGCGAACTTGGAAAGGCTCGCGCTCGTCGCTGAACCAGTCTGGCCCTGCTGCAATGTGTCTTATTGGACACATTGCAGTATCCCGGTGTTCGGCAGGCATCTTGCGTTCAAATCAATTTGATTAACCATATGTTGTAGTTTGTTTTGATGCGTGTCTTGCAGTTCCCGTTCTGATTGATAGGCACCCGTCCATGTCGCGCTCCAGTGAGCCGTTGCCGTGTGTCATGGAGCGGCGCAATGCAGGAAAGATTGTCAAATCGCTTTAATTTAAGTAAAGTTCAGACGTTAATCCTGAAAACAGGAAACAAGTGACCCTCCGAAAAAAAAGAGAGGGCATTGAGCAGAGGCATAGGCAAGATGGGCTGGTCTTTCGACCATCGCTTGAAGGATATGTCGCGCGAAGCCATAGGCTTGGCGTGTGTTCTTCATGCGAGACATGCCCGAAGGGCAGATCATGGACATTCATAACCCGATTTCTCGGAACTGCATACACCCCCGGCAAGGGCGCATCTCGACTGGCCTGCGCCTTGTCGCGGGGCTTGCTCTGGCCGTCGGGTTGAGCGCCTGTCAAATGAGCTCGCAGGGGGGGCAGACCAGCCGTACCGAATTGGCCGAAGCCCTTTCGGAATATCGGATCGTGCCAACCGGGCGCGCTTTCGTTTCTGTGCCCAACGCTCTTCTGGTGATGGAACGCGATCTGGGTGTTGCGCTTGAACAGCGCATTACCTTGCCGAACGCGACCACACTGGCCGGTGAAAACACCATTCAGCTGCGCGCGCAAACCAGCCGGTCCTCCAGCGCGACACGGCTGCAACTGACCGAGATTCTTGCGCAATTCGGTGGCGTGCCTTCACCGTTCAGAGCTTTGGATGAGTCTTCACTGAGTTCCAGTACGGATCAGTATGGCGACGTGACATATACAGTGACCCGCCCCGGCGGGGACGTGACCTGCGTGCTGGCTTTTCGCCGCTCGCAGATCGGGGCGCGTGCTTTGCCGCGCGGATCATCGGCGCTGGATCTGATGATGCGCAACTGCGTGACAGGATCGGTACAGGATGCGCTCGCCCCACTTGGTCCGCAGGCTTTCTCGCTTGGTGTGGCGCGATGACAGTGATTTTAAATAAGGGTGTGTTTCAATGAGTATGCTGATTGCGACACGAAAACTGCGGGTCGGCGAGATAGGATTGTTCCTGCTCTGGACGGCTTTGGTCGTTCCCCTCGCCATTCTGGCCAGTATTCCGACATCGACCGCAGTGCAGGGGGCGTTGGGGCTGTTCGCTGTTCTGGTGGTGGCGCTGCTCAAGCCCTTTACCATGAAGAACATCATGGCGCGCTTTGCGCTCCTCTCTGTCGCAAGTGCGATCGTGATGCGGTACTGGTTCTGGCGGGCGACCGAGACACTGCCACCGCTCGACAACCCGATCTCCTTTTCCGTTGCGCTGGCACTTTTCATCGTTGAAACCTACGCGATCTGTGTCTTCTTCATCAGTTCTTTCATAACAGCGGATCCGATCAACCGGACCCTGCCGCCCAAGGTTTCCGCGGCCGCGCTTCCGACCGTCGATATTCTGGTGCCGAGCTATAACGAACCGACCGAGATGCTTGCGGTGACTTTGTCTGCCGCGAAGAACATGCATTATCCTGCCCATAAGCGCACTGTGGTCCTGTGCGATGACGGTGGAACCGACCAGCGCTGCAATCACGAAGACCCGGCGATCTCGGAGAAGGCGCGCAAACGTCGTGCAGAGTTGCAGAATCTGTGCGCGGAACTCGGGATCGTCTATTCGACCCGTCCGAAGAATGAACATGCCAAGGCCGGGAATATGTCTGCCGCGCTGGAGCGGCTGAATGGCGATCTGGTAGTGGTCTTTGACGCAGACCATGTGCCCAGTCGTGACTTTCTGGCGCGGACGGTCGGGTATTTCGTCGAAGACCCGAAGCTGTTTCTTGTCCAGACGCCGCATTTCTTTCTCAATCCCGATCCGGTCGAACGCAATGTCGGGTTTCGCGCGGATTGCCCGCCCGAAAACGAGATGTTCTATCATCTGGGTCATCGCGGGCTTGACCGCTGGGGCGGGGCGTTCTTTTGCGGCTCTGCAGCCTTGCTGCGGCGCGCGGCTCTGGACGATGTGGGCGGTTTCGCGGGCGAGACCATTACCGAGGATGCCGAAACGGCACTGGAGATTCACAGCCGGGGCTGGAAGAGCCTTTATGTCGATCACGCGATGATCGCGGGCCTGCAGCCTGAAACCTTCGTGACCTTTATCGAGCAGCGTGGACGTTGGGCAGCAGGCATGATGCAGCTTCTGCGTCTGAAAAACCCGCTGCGCCGCAAGGGCATGAGCCTGACACAGCGGCTGTGTTACCTCAATTCCATGACCTTCTGGCTTTTTCCGTTGGTGCGCATGGTCTTCATCCTCGCACCATTGGCCTATCTGTTCTTCGGCATGCAGATCTTCGTGGCGACCATCGAGGAAGTGCTGGTTTATATGGGCGCCTATATGGCGGTCAGTTTCATGGTGCAGAACGCCCTTTATGCGCGGGTGCGATGGCCACTTATGTCCGAGATCTACGAGACAGCGCAGGCACCCTATCTGTCTGGCGTGGTCATCAAGACCTTGCTCAAACCGCGCGGTGCGAAATTCAATGTGACGGCCAAGGACGAGGTTCTGGAAGAAGATTACATCTCGCCGCTGTTCAAGCCGCTTCTGGCACTCTGGGTGATTTGTGCGCTGGGTGTAGTGGCGGCAGGAATTCGCTGGGTCATGTTTCCGGGCGATCATACGATTCTGATGATCGTCGGCGGCTGGGCCGTGTTCAATTTCATCATTCTGTCAGCAGCTTTGCGGGCGATTGCCGAACGGCAGCAACGACGGGGTGTGCCGCGGGTTGATATGAAAGTCCCGGCGGTGGCGGCTATTGGACGTGATGGCAGGTTCAGCTTCACGGCGGCAACCATCCTCAATTCGTCGACCAGCGGGGCAAAGCTCAAACTGATTGGCGGCCCTGAAACTGATCCCGCCGAGCTGGCCTCGATCGCGCCGGGCTACGTGCTCTATTTTACTCCGGAATTCCCGAAATCACCGCATCTGGAAAACGCAGTGCGCGTACAGGTCAAGAATGTCGAGCGCACCAATTCAGGTGTCGTCGTCGGTGTACGCTACGACCCGGACCAACCCATGCAGGCGCGTGAGACGATTGCGCATCTGATCTTTGGGGACAGCGCGAATTGGGAAATGGTCCGCGCAGGCAAGAACAAGCCCATGCCGATGATCCGGGGCATGCTCTATGTTGTCGGTCTTGCCTGTGCCTCTGTGTATCACACCTTGCGCGCGCTGGCCGCAGAACCCGCCCGCCGACGGGCCGCAGAGGAACGCGCCCGCATGAGCGAGATCCGCGAACTGGAGCCTGCGCATATGCTGGCTTTCGGCGAGGCATTCGATCCCGATATCGCCAATCCCGATTTTTCCTTTGATCAGTTCGGGACCGGTGTGCCGGGGCTGGCAGGGGGGCGCATGGCCGCCAATCGTCAGACCCAGATCCTGGCGCGTGGATTGGAGGTCAAGCCATGAGCCGCGCAACTTGGATGTTGCAGACAGGTGTTGTGCCCGCATTTGCGCATCTGCGCCGTGCGGGTATCACGCTGATTGGCTGTCTGCTTGTTGTTGCGATTCAGACCGCGCATGCTGCGGCGCAGGGTGTCTCCGACGGCCTGATCCCATTGCCGGAGAGTGCGGTTCAGGAATTGCCGAGCAGCGTTTCGCCCACGGAGATGCTGGAGCGCTTCGATCCCGCACGGCGTGTTGTAACGTCAGAGGACGTCGTCAATCCTGAATTGCAGTACTGGATTTCGCCCTTGCGCTTGCTGGATCTCGGATATCCGATGCGTGACAGCGTAACGCGAATTTCGGGCGAGCGCGAATGGGTCGCCTTCGATGTCTATGCCAGTGCCGGAGCCGACCAGCAAATTCTGCGCCTGTCGACCGTTTCGGGGATCAACAACCTGCCCGAGCGGTCATACCTGCGCGTATCCCTGAATGGCACGGATCTTGGGCGGCGCAATCTGGAGCATGTCGAGTCTTTCGGCATGATAGATTTCGCGTTGCCGCCCGATGTCCTCGTGCCGGGACGAAACCGCGTGCAGATCGAGTTCCGGCAACATCACAGGATCTATTGTGGACCGGAAGCATCGTTTGATCTGTGGACTGATATCGACCTTTCGAAAAGTGGTCTGATAGTCCGCCGTGACCTTGATGCGGTCGGCGTCGAGACCTTTCTGATGGCCTTGGCAGCTCAGGCAACCGGTGTGCGACCGGTCGAGATCCGCGGGCTGGATTCGCTGGGCAGCGATTCAGAAAGCTGGCGGAGGTTCCTTGTCGGTCGTCTCAATCAGGTGCTTTCTGGGGCACCGGTCGTGTTCCGTTTCGATGATTACTGGACCGCCGAGAGTGTGGGCCGTGCCCATGCGCGGATCACCGTTCTGCCCGCAGCGCAAAGTCGCATGCGATTTGTCATCGGTGGAGATGGCGCGATCGTGATGGTGCTGGACGTGGCGCAGGGGACGCGCCCCGAGGATTTACTGGCGGGAATACCGCAATTCGAACGGCGCTATGAGGATGTTCGCGCGCCATTGGTAATGCCGGAGCGAGACATTGCTTTCGCGGAGCTCGGGGCGAAGACCGAAGATTTTTCGCAGCATTATGCCATGCGCAACCATGTATTCAGGCTGCCGAATGACTGGCTGGTGCTGACAGCCGCCAAGGCCCGGATCCAGCTTGACTATGCCTTCGCGGCCAATCTGCCCGAAGGCGCCATGCTGCTCTTGAGTGTGAATGGCACTGCGATCCGGCTGTTGCCGCTCTGGCAGGGTGGTGGAGCGCCGATCGATGCCTTTCCGATCGATTTCGAAGCACGGCTGATGCATCCGGGGACAAATGTCCTGACCTTCCAGATGTTCGTGCCGGGCAATCCCGCCGATCTGCCCTGTCCTTCGGGAGAAAGCCCGGTCCTGCAGATTTCTGAAACTTCGACGCTGCGCGTGCCCTACAGCCCCGCCATGGTCATCCCGGATATGGATCTGGCTTTTGCCACGCTCGGGGCAGACAGCCTGCGCAAGAACGAGTTGAGCGCGCGGGCTTTTTCCGACATGGATATGCTGACACTCTCGGCGGCCCTGAGCCGGTCGCGTGAGGCGCAGTATCCTTCGGTGCTGCACTTGATCGCGATTGATGATCTGGCCTCGATCCCGACCGGGCATCATCGCGCAGACCGCCGCCTGCTGGAAGATACAGTTCTGAGCGGACCCGAAGAAGGACCGCGTTCCGACGACAATACGGGCACGATGTCACAGGACCCTTTTCTGGCGCGACGTCCGGCATCTCAGCCTTTCGCGGCGTTTCTGAACGCGGGTTGGGAAAATGTCTTGGGCAGGCTGCAATGGCTGCGCGACAGGGTTTTTCCCAATAGCGGCGACCAGCTGAATGCCTGGCTGACCGAGCAGCGAGGGCATGCCGTCCTGTTCCAGCTTGACCCTGATCGCCCGAGTGAAATCTGGATGCTGCGCAGTCCCGACAGCGATATCCACTCGATTGCACTGGCGATCGCAAGCGCGCGTGCCTTTGGCGGTGGACCAAAAGGACAGGTTTCGGTTCTGACGCATGAGGGTCACTGGATCAACTGGTTTGCGCCGGATCGCCGACCGGTTCTGCTGGAACCCTGGTCGCGGCAGAATTTCCGTGCGGCAATGGGCAATTTCGTCTCTGCCCGACCGATTTTCTATACCATCCTGATGCTGGGGATTGCCCTGCTATCGGCGCTGGTCGCGTTGCGACTGGTAATCTCGACACGGGAGCACAAGACATGAAACGACGAGATTTTCTGGCATGTGCGCCCGCCTTTGGCGCGATGATGCTGTCCATGCCTGCGCAGGCCGCATTGCAGGGCGATCTGGCACAAACCGGACGCGCGGTCTGGGAAAGCTGGAAATCGGCGTTCCTGTCCTCTGATGGGCGTGTGATCGATGGATTGCAGCAACAATCCAGTCATTCTGAAGGGCAGGGCTACGGCATGTTCCTGGCCACGGTCTTTGATGATGCGGCCAGTTTCCGCCAGATGTATCAATGGACCGAGCGTCACCTGGCCATTCGCCCAGACGCCTTGCTGGCCTGGCGCTGGCTGCCGGGGCAGGCCAATCCGGTGCCCGACCGCAACAATGCCACGGATGGGGATCTCTTCTATGCCTGGGCGCTTGTGCGTGCTGCTGCGCGCTTTCGGGATCGAAGCTATCTTGAGCGCGCGCAGGGTATCGCCGCAGCGCTGGCCGAGACATGCATCCTGCCCATGCCAGGACGCAGCGACCAGCTTGTTCTTTTGCCCGCGACCTTCGGGTTCCAGCATGACTCGCATCTGTCGCTGAACCCGTCCTATTACATGCCGCTTGCCATGCGCGAGGTCGCCGCAGCCACTGGAACCCCTGCGCTGGCAGCCTGCGCGCAATCCGGCGAGGCGCTGCTGCATGAGATCGCTCGCGAGGGCCTTGTTCCTGACTGGGTTGATGTCACGCCAAGCGGTCTGCGTGCCTCCGAGGCGCTTTCGGCGAATGCCGGTTATGAGGCGCTGCGCGTGCCGCTCTTCCTGATCTGGTCGCGCGTGCCCGATCACATGGCAGTGCGCCGCATGGCGGCTGTATACGAGCGCACTGTCCAGCCGGGTGTTGCTGTTCCGACCGTGATAGAACCGCTGTCCGGGGTCGTGCTCGAAAGCAGCGCGGATCCCGGCTATCAGGCCCTTGCCGGTCTGACGGTCTGTTCCAGCCAGCGAGGTCTTGGGGCCACGATCCCGCCCTTTTCGCCCGATCAGCCTTATTATCCCGCGACGCTGCAGCTTTTTGCGGTGGTCGCAGTCCATGAAACCCTGCCTGAATGTGTTCCCCTATGACGATTGCAACTTCCTTACCGAAAGCTTTGGGTGTCCTTCTCCTTGCCCTGACACTGGGCTCTGCCGGATCTCTGGCGCAAACCGCGTCGCATGATGACCTGCGCGCGCTGCGCTACTATTTGCAGCAGAATGATCAGGCAGCGGCACAGGCTGAATTGCGGCGTTTGCGGGTCGCCTTTCCGGATTGGCGCCCACCTGCCAATCTGAACGACCTTCTCGCCGTCGAGGCTTCGGCAAGCGTCGATGAAGGCGCAATCTGGCGTCTGATCGAGCGGCGCGATTACGCGGGTGCGCGCCAGCTGATCGAGCAAGGTCGTGGCCGCGTTGCAGGCTGGACCCCGCCCTCGGATATGTTGCGTGTGCTTGAGACCAATGAGGCACAGGATAATTTCAGCGCCGCCGTTTCCGCGCGCGATGCGACCCGGGCCATTGCGATTGCGCGGGGCGCGCCACAGTTGATGAGTTGTGACCGGATCAACAATGCATGGCTGCTGGCGGATATGTACATTCTGGCGGGTCAGAACAATCTTGCGCTCACGACCTACCGCAACACGATACAGTCCTGTCCGACCTATAATCAGATGCAGACCACTCTGGAGAAATCCTCCGCCATCGCCTCGCGGTCGGAACTGCGTGATCTTTTCGTATTGGCACATCGTACCAATCCGGGCGCTAAAGGACAGCTTGATCAACTAGAAGCGCGACTTCTCGGTGGTGGTGGCGCAGCAGTCGCCACCGCTCCAACGCCGCGAACCGCTCCGCGAGCTGCACCCGCTCCTGTGGCTGCCCCGGCCCCGGCCCCGGTCGCCGCCGCACCGACTGCCCCGCTGCGGGGCGCGTTGCCTCTGCGCGGGGATGGGCGTATCGCTGAAGTGCGCCGTTTGAAGGAACAGGAACAATACGCGCGCTGTCTGGCGGCTTCGCAATCCCCGCGCTCGCTGGATGTTCTCTATGAACGGTCCTGGTGTGCCTATGGCAACAAGCGCCCCACAGAAGCCTTGGTCGGTTTTCAGGCGGCCGCGCAGGCGGGCGATTCGCTGGGGGCGAATGTGCGCCGTGATGCCCATTTCGGCATGGCGCTTGCCTATCTGGCGATGAACATGACCGAGCAAGGCGCCACTACAGCCGCGCAAGTGCGACTCAGTGACTCGCAACACAGGGAAGTCGAGACGATCGTGCTCGATCAACGCGGGGTCAGGGCCTATCGCGCGGGTGATTATCGTCAGGCTATCGGATATTTCGACACCCTTGAGAAGGTGAATGGGTCGCTGCGCCGCGATCTCGCGATTCTGCGGGCCTATGCCTATCTAAATACCGGCCAACGCCCGACAGCGCGCGCGGAATTCGAACGACTTCATGCACAACTGGCAACCGCAGAGACCCGTCAGGGGCTGAACGCCGCACGCTAAAGGGCAGGGTTTGCAAATTCCCCCTCTGGGGTTGATGGACGCGTGTCGCTGGCACGCGTCCTTTTTGATTGTGCGATGAAATTTTATAAATAATTGAAATTACTTATATAAAATTGGATTAGGTGGGCGCGGAACCGGGGGCGTTATCCGATAACACGCCAGCTGCAATCGCATAACGCTGCCCTGATATTGCTTGGCGGGACGGACCGGCGGCAGGTTTGGCTCAGCGGATGATCCGCAACACACCACACACAACCTACCACCTTCGGGACAGTCCCGACATCACACACCAACCAGATCAACAGGAGTTCCTGACATGACCTTTTCCTTCACCAACACCCTGACCGGTTCCGCTCTTGCACTCGTTGTCGCTCTTGTGTCCCTGCCCGCAGATGCCGGGTCGAACCGTGTCGTCGTCGATCAATGGGGTCGTGACAATGGGGCCGCTGTCGCCCAGACCGGCCATCGCCAGCGTGTCTCGATCACACAGAGCGGTCGCGGCAACCTGTCGCTGAACACGCAGGACGGTGCCCGCAACCGCGTCGTCGTGGGTCAGTCGGGCTGCAATAATGTAGCCGATACGGCGCAGGGCGGACGGCGCAATATCGTCGGTGTCTCTCAGATCGGTTGCCGCAATGACGCGACCGTGACCCAGACCGGCCATCGCAACGCTGTGGGCGTCATCCAGACCGGCAATGGCAACACGGCCAATACGACCCAGCACGGCAATGGCAATGTGGTTCTGATCATTCAGGACTGACCTTGCGTCCAGGCCGGGAGCAACCACTCCCGGCAAAATCCCGAAAAGATACCCGAGAAAGGAATCTTCTCATGTCTGCGATGCCCTATACGATTGCCGCACTTGTCATTACAGGTGCTGCCTGCACCGCCAGCCTTGCCACCTCACAAGGCGCACCCGCAAGTGAGGCACTTGTCTGCGAGTTACGCCTGACCGAGTCCAACCGTCAGGTGACGATCGCCGCGGAAGCCGAGGCGCGACAGACCCTGCGCGGCACTTATCAACTGAATATCGACCAGCGCAGCGCGGCAGGACGTTCCACCATTCGTCAGGGGGGAGAGTTTGACCTAAAGGCCGGGGAACGCACTACGCTTGGTCAGGCCAGCTTTTCTGGCCGGGCGCGTGATTTCGATGCCGAACTGACGGTAAAGGCCAATGGCCAGACCAAGACCTGCCGCTCGGCGGCTCTTTAGCAGGGCCGTCTTCACATCTACTCCAAGCTTTCAGGAAGGAATACTGCCATGTTCCGATTTTCTCGCACTATCGCTGCCAAACCCGCACGTTTCCCGGTTCTCGCGGCCTTCGCGATGGCGCTCTCGCTGCCAGCCTCCGCGCTTGATGCGAAATCACTCTCGCTCGCGATCAATGCCCGCAACGCCGACGAAGCGCGCGTCCTGAATACCGCGATCACGCTTTATTCCATCCACCGCGACATTCGTGCCGGGGCGGATGTGCGGCAAGTGGGGCGCAACCACGCTGCCCGTGTCCATCAATCGGGCGGTGGCAATCAGGGGATCATTCGCCAGCGCGGGCAGGGGCATAGCGCCAATCTGTCCCAGCACGGGGGCAATAACGGGCAGGTGATCTTGCAATATGGTAATGGCGCTCATGCCGATGTGCACCAGACCGGTGGGCAGGCTGGGATCCTGATCCAGTTCGCGCCCTGATTTGCAGGCTTTCACTGGCCAGCCAAACCCGGTAAGTCACGACCCCAGGATGCAGGGCCAGATGGACCAGGTTTTGTCAGATAAGTTAAAGAACCTAGGCACAACCCGAACGCGCAACGACAGGATCGTTGCGCGTTGGCTTTGGGACAGTTTTGTGCGCCACAGGCTGAAATTCATTGGCGTTGCCGTGATATTGATGGTGGTCGAGGCGCTGATGCTCGGTGCTTTCAGTTATCTCGTGCAGCCGATGTTCGATCAGGTCTTCATCGAGGGCGAACACGCGCGCGTCTATCTGGTCGCGCTCGCAATGGCCGCGGTGTTTTTCGGGCGCGGTGTGGCGCGGTTGGGGCACAAGGCGCTGATGGTTTGGCAGGCAGAGTCGGCCACTGCGGATCTGCAGACCATGCTTCTGGCGCATCTGACGCGGTTGGATCAGGGGTTTTTCAAACTCAATGCGCCGGGTGTCCTGATCGAACGGGTGCGCGGCGACTCCGAAGCCTTGCGGCGTGTCTTTACCGGGCTGATCACAGGGCTGGGCCGAGATGGGGCGGCGGTGATCGTGCTGTTCGGGGTTGCACTGTGGACGGATTGGCAATGGACGCTGATTGCGCTGGTGGCGATCCCCACGCTTGCTGTGCCGCTTCTGGCGATTCAGCGCCTGATCCGGCGGCGCAGTCGGGACGCGCGGATTGCGGCGGCGCAAAGCTCGAACCGGCTGGATGAGGCGTTTCATGGCATCGCGACGCTGCAACTGACCGGGACGGAGGCGCGCGAGGTAGGGCGTTTTCGCGAGATCACACGGCGCTATGTGTCCAAGGCAACGCGCGCGGCGATCGGGCAGGCAGCGGTTCCAACCGTGATGGATTTTGGCGCTGCCATCGGTTTTGCGCTGGTACTGATCTATGGCGGATTCCAGATCATCGAGGGCACGCGCACAGTTGGACAGTTCATGTCGTTTTTCACGGCATTGGGGCTGTTGTTTGACCCGATGCGGCGCTTTACCGCCCTGACGGCGGACTGGCAGGCGGTGCTGGCCTCGCTGGAGCGCACGCATGCGCTGCTGCAGGTGCAGGCCAAAGTGACCAATCCGGCCCCACCCCATGCCCCGATCCCTGCGCGCGATCAGACCAGTGTCGAGCTGCGCAATGTGGATTTCGCTTATGGCAGCGAGCCAGTATTGCGCGATCTGAGTTTCACTGCGCCTGCGGGCAAGACCACGGCCATTGTGGGGCCATCGGGTGCAGGCAAGACGACGGTCTTCGGGTTGCTGACGCGACTGGCGGATGTTGACGCCGGTGCGGTGCTTGTCGGCGGGCAGGATGTGCGCGCGATGGATCTGGGCGCGCTGCGCGGCCTGTTTGCCGTGGTCAGTCAGGATACGGCGCTGTTTGATGAATCGATCCGCGACAATATCCTGATGGGGGCTGAAGATGTCACGGAAGACGCGCTGCACGCGGCGCTCGTTGCGGCCCATGTCGATGATTTCCTGCCGCTTCTGTCGGACGGATTGGACAGTCTGGCCGGGCCGCGTGGGTCGTCACTCTCGGGTGGGCAGCGCCAGAGGGTTGCGATTGCCCGCGCGCTGTTGCGCGATGCGCCGGTCCTGCTGTTGGACGAAGCGACCAGTGCGCTCGATGCAAAATCCGAAGCGGTCGTGCAGGATGCGCTTGAGAAACTTGCCAAAGGTCGCACGACGCTGGTGATTGCGCATCGGCTGTCCACTGTGCGCAATGCCGATCAGATCATCGTCATGGATCGTGGCACGGTGGTCGAGCAAGGCACGCATGAAGCGCTGCTAGTGCAGGGGGGCGTCTATTCGCGACTGCATGCGCTGCAATTCAAGGATGGCGCTCAGTCGACTCTCTCCTGAACATATTGCCATGATGATCGGCTGGACAGTTGCGTTTCAGATGTGATGGGCCTTCAGGGCAAGGCGCAAGGGACCTGATTGCAAATTCATCCATCCTCGCGCATAAGCCCTTTCAAGCACCGAGGGAGCGCCCCGATGAACTATCTCGAATTCGAAAAGCCTCTGGCCGAGATCGAAGGCAAGGCGGCAGAGTTGCGCGCGATGGGCGCAGCAAATCCGGATATGGATGTCGAAAAGGAAGCTGCGGCGCTGGATGCGAAAGCGCAGAAAATGTTGGTGGATCTGTATCGCAATCTGACCCCGTGGCGGAAATGTCAGGTCGCCCGCCATCCCGACCGCCCGCATTGCCGCGACTACATCACGGCGCTGTTCGACGAATTCACCCCGCTGGCAGGCGATCGTGGCTTTGCCGAAGATGAAGCGGTGATCGGCGGGTTGGGGCGGCTGCGGGATCGTCCTGTCATGGTGATAGGGCAGGAAAAGGGCCATGACACGCAATCGCGCCTGCGGCGCAATTTCGGCATGGCGCGGCCCGAAGGGTATCGCAAGGCGATTCGCCTGATGGAGATGGCCGACCGCTTCCGCCTGCCAGTGATCACGCTTGTCGACACACCCGGCGCCTATCCGGGCAAGGGTGCAGAAGAGCGCGGGCAGGCCGAGGCCATCGCGCGCTGCACCCAGAAATGCCTGTCGCTGGGTGTGCCGCTGCTGTCGGTGATCATCGGCGAGGGCGGTTCGGGTGGTGCGGTGGCCTTTGCGACGGCGAACCGTATCGCGATGCTGGAACATTCGGTCTATTCGGTGATCTCGCCCGAGGGCTGCGCCTCGATCCTGTGGAAAGACTCCGAGAAGATGCGTGAAGCCGCAGAGGCATTGCGCCTAACAGCGCAGGATCTCAAGAAACTGGAAGTGATCGACCGTATCATCCCTGAACCATTGGGCGGTGCGCAGCGTGACCCGGCTGTGATGATCAAGGCGGTCGGTGCGGCGTTGGGTGCGATGCTGGCGGAACTGGACGGCAAGAGCCCGGATGCGTTGCGCAAGGCGCGACGCCAGAAATTCCTTGATATAGGCTCCAAGGGGCTTGCGGCCTGAACAGCGCCAGTCGGGTGGCAAGGGCGGTGCAAACCTGGGGTTGCACATCTGAATGCCTTTGTGCCGCCGGGCCTGACACATCGCCTTCGGCTATTTGTGCGAGTCCAAACCCGAGGGCGCCTTGCTCAAGCCTGGCTGACTGGGATTTCAGTGCCGTCCCGCTCGCGACCAAGCGAGTGAATACCGGAGTCAATGCATGGCCTTTGGATTTGCATGTCGGTCATGTTGCCTGCAACAGCTTCTCTTTCAACGGCCTTTCTTGCTCAATCGCTGCAAGCAAGTCTGCACAAATCGCCCAGGTCGGTCTGTCCGCAGACAGAATGATCGCGTCAAAATCCGGGCGTTGTTCACGGGCATTGCGGCGGAGGGCTGCGTTAAATCCGCTGGAGCCAGGCTTGTGGCCAATCGAATTGCGCGCGGCCAGTCGGTCCGCGATCACATGGTCCGGCGCAGACAGGTGAAACACCTGTCGGAAAACATCGCGATATGGTGACACGGTCGCCCCGAACCCGCCGATGACAAAGACAGCAGCCCTCTGTCTGCGCGCAGCGGTGAAGCATGCGCGCGCCCGCGTCTCTGGCCAAAACCAACGGATATCCGCTTCACCCTGAGGGAAGGCGCGCAGCAGGTCATATCTGACATCGCTGAACCGCCGCCCAAGGCAGAAACTGGCAATCTCGGTATCAGCGTCAATGATCGCATAGCCCATAGCCTGCAGAAAATGCCCGAGGGTGGATTTGCCAGTGCCGTTATTGCCACAGACAAGGTAGAGCCCCGCAGGCAGCGTCGTGCGAGGCTTTCGCAGCATCTGAAGACCCGCGCGGGCCATATGTTTGCGCAGTCTGTCAGCCTGCATCCCGAGAAATGCCTGTGCCGCGTCATGCTGTCCGCACAGGCGCAGGCAGGCCAGTCGGCGCAGGATTGCATAGGGCCCCTGAACCCTGTGCTGGTCAAGCAGGATTTCCCAAGCCTGTTCTGCGAAAGGGTAGTCTTTGGCCAGCATGGCGATTTCCGCCTGTATGCGTCGTAGCGCCAGGTCTTCCGGCCAACGTTCAAGCGCATCCTGCAACTGGCGCAGCGCGTCGGAATAGGCTCGACAGCGCATCTGCATCTGTGCCTGCGTAAGTGCCGTGGCCGGATCGGGCGCAATCGCCATCATGCGGCCCAGATACACTATTGCTGCGCGATAATCGCCGCGCTTGATACGCCCCCTTAGGGCCTTGTCCAGCCCCGGTTGATCCATCAGCGCCGCCTGGGTGCGGTGCCATGTCAGATCACGCTCCGGCAAGGGTCTGGCCTGATCCGGCATCCATCTGCCCCTTCGTTTCCTTGTGTCACCCTAGTCCGGACAGATTGCCAAATCGCTAATGTGTCCTGACCGCCGCGATAAACCCCGCGTTAATCAAACTGCGCGACAAGAAGGACAGTTCAGCAGGCACAAGGTGCGGGGCAATGTCAGATTTCGAGCATCCTGAAGAAGGCTATGTTTTCATCGTGACCTATGGGCGTTCGGGCTCGACGCTGCTGCAGAATCTGCTGAACGCGATTCCCGGTTATCAGATTCGCGGCGAGAACAACAATGCGCTGTACGGTCTGTTCAAGAGTTGGCGGGACATCGTGACCAGCCCCGATATCGCGCGGATGCAGCGCGAGGGGCTTGTGTCGGACGCCACACATCCGTGGTTCGGGGCCGAGGAAATTGACGCCAACGCCTATCGTGCCGCTCTATGCGGGGTGTTTTCGCGCCTGATTCTGCGCCCTGCTGTCGGCATTCGGGTCAGCGGGTTCAAGGAAATCCGCACGATCGCCGATCCTGACCTGTTCGCGGCCTATCTTGAATTCATCCAGAATGGCTTTCCCAAAGCGCGGATAGTGTTCAACACACGCAATCCTGACGCTGTGTGCCGGTCATCCTGGTGGCGCAAGCACGACCCGCATCAGGTGAAGGCGATGATCCGCTCTGCCGAATCGGTCTTTCAAACCCATGTTGAAACGCATCCAGATCGCGCGGTGTTGCTGCACCATGACAACTATGTGGCCGATCACGCCGCGCTAGAGCCGCTCTTCACCTTGCTGAGCGCACGACCCCGGACAGAGGCCTTGCACCGGGTGATGCAGACAAGGCTGACCCACGCGACATGACGCAATCTTCCTGCAGAAAGGTACAGCAAATATGCCGATGACCCCAAGCCCGGAGTGTCCACCTGAATTGCGCGCAGAGGCAGGCGCGCTGTCAGTCCCGGCGCCTTCGACACTCTTGCTGGAGATTGATCTGCGCGCGCAATCCATCGTCAATCTGGATTTCCGAAATCACGCGCAGGATATGATCCCGCTGCACCTGTCCTTGCGTCGCGAAACTGGCCGGATTGTCGCGAATCGCTGGTGTGACAAAGGGTGGCGGCGCGAGGTGAGCTTCCATGCACCGCTGCGACACGGGACTCACATCCTGCAACTTGTGTTTCGCAGGGGGCTTGGGCGCGGCATCTGTGTTGATCTGTCGCTCGACGGTTCTGCGCTGGGGTCTCTCGATGCACTCCCGCGACGTGATCCAGAAGGCCGTCTTGGTCTGCGACGTGGCTTTCCTGACCTTGGGACGATCGGTGCGATCACCTGGCCTGAGGGTGTGCGCGCTGTGCGGGTGCTACACGCCATCGGGGCAGGGGTCTTGCATCTGACGCCGCGGCTGGAAGTCGTGATGCAGGATGCGGGCATAGAGGCAATGCTCGATTCCGCCGGTGACATGCCCGCGCGTCCGTTCATTCCATTACAGTCCGAATCTGGTAGCCATAGCGCCGCGCTTGTGCCGGGTTGGGTCTGGCAGGGGCGCGAGGGGTCGGATGTGATGCTTCTTGCGCGTGACCGGACAGGCCAGGTGATCGCGCGCCACAAACTGACCAAGGCGCAGATTCTGGGGCTGCTGGAACGGCCAGAAGTGCTCTGGCAAATCCGCCATGACACAGTGGCGCGATTGCAGATGCTGGAGCATGTGCATTTCGCGGATCTGTGGTCCAGCCTTCCGCCTGCGGCGCGTATGTTGCTGGCGCGTGAGGCTCAACGCCACCCCGCAGCCGGTTTTTCGCCCCCGCAAGAAATTGCCCCGCCTGATCTCACCCAACATATGCGAACCCCCGCCGCCGCGGCTTGCGATGCGTTCCATCGCAGCCGGGTTTCGCTGCGCTCTCCTGATCCTGTAGAGAAGCTTCGGTCTCTGGTTCATGCTGATCGCCTTGATCCCGAGCAGATACGCCAGCTTGGGTTGCTGCTGACGGAATGGTTTTGCCTGTATGGTGATCCAAATGATCTGGCGAAAGCCATGCGTGATCTGGGCGTTCAGGACTGGGCGGATATTCAGGAACCCTGGGGACGGGTCGCGGCTTTGCCATTGCTCTGGGCCGCCGGTGACTGGAAGACCTGTCAGCACATCCTGAAAACAAGTTGCGCCCAACGACCCGGTTGGGTCGTTACGCCGGCGCTGGGCTGGCTTGCATCTGCTCTGGCCAGAGACATGCCAGACCTCTCGGGTAACCGGCCCGACTTGGCGCAGCGCGTTGCCATGTCGCTCGCGCTCCTCGAACTGATCGCTGCGCTAGCCCCGGCCTATATGGCGCAAATGAGCTGCCAGCGCCTGATTTCCGGCGTGCTGGAATTGCTCGCGGCACGTCACACAATGCCGGATTGGTGCCAGTCGCGTTTCGTCGAACTTGCCCTGCAAGCCTATGGGCTGAACATGAATTTCTGGCGGCGGAACCCCGAAAGATTGCCTGCGTCCCTGTTGCCCTGGCGCACTGCCTTTGCCGGGCTGCATGCGGCGGCAATGGCCGGGGACTGGCAAGCACTGGGTCGCAGAGCCCGGCCGTTTCTGACCAGACCCATTGCCGGAAGCGAGACCTTGCGCCGACTCGCGCTTTCGTCAGAGGCGCTTGTCTGCGATGAGACGGGTCTGCCCATGATGCACGTCTTGAGCAGTGTCGCTGCACCGGCGCAGACCGAGGAAGCTGCGCTGCGCTGGCTGGCATTTCCGCGAAGCGACGCGACCAAGGCGGCGCTTCCGCTCGACAACGAAGTTCCGGTACATCGCGCGGCCTGTGCAGCACTTGTCGCGGCAACGCCTGATGTGGGTCGTCCGGCCATGTCGCATGCGCAGCGCCATCTGGGCCACCATGTGCAGGCCGTGCTCAAAGTGCTGCGTACAGGAAGCCCCCTCGCGCGCGCGCAGTTGCTGGAGGCTGTGACCGCCACGCGCAGCCTGATCCGACCGGAAGCCGGGTTTCTGGGCGTCGCGGGCTTGCTGGCTCTGGCCGAGGCTCTGACCCGCAATGGCTATCCCATAGCCGCGCGCACCTGTATCAGCTTCGTGACCGAAGCCGCGCAGCGCCTCGCCCCGGAGCGAATTCTGTCATATCCTGCTGTCCAGCTCGCTCTTGCCCGTTTCGACGCCGCGAGCCCCGACCCGGCTTTGCGGGCTGCGCTGCGAGCGTGCCTGCCACATGACACGCAGATGCAACCCGGCCCTGCCGAGGACCCGCAAGCATCGGCGCTGCGCATGGCGTCCAACCCTTTCGCGGATACAGTCGTGGCGTTGATTTCCTGCCATGCCAATCTGGCGACGCGCGTGCCGGAGATACAGGCGGCATGGGGGGGGCGGCTCGCGGAATGGGGGATTCCGCTGATCGTGGTGACTGGGCGCGCAGCAGGGCAGATAGCAGGCGTCGGGCCGCGCTTCGATGGGTGGCATCTGCAACTTGATGCTCCCGATGATTACGAAGGTCTGCCGCAGAAAATTCTTGCACTGTCCGAATGGGCGCTGGCGCAGACCGGGTTTTCGCGCATCTACAAGATTGATGATGATTGCTTTCTGAATGTGGAGGCGTTTTTTTCCGATCCCAGCTATCTGACATTTCCCTATTACGGGCGGCCTTTGCGCCGTGCCCCCGGCGACATGGACCGCGCCTGGCATATCGGCCGCGCACAAACACCGCGTGGGCGGCATGAACTGGACAAATCACCAGAACCTTCGCGCTATGCTGATGGCGGGTCGGGATATGTCCTTAACCGTCAGGCGCTTGCCGCGCTGTGTGCCGCGCGGGAAACACCGCAGGGGCGGGCACTGGAACAGGTGTCCTTCATGGAGGACAAGCTTGTGGGCGATCTGCTGGCTCAATCGGGGATCGAGGTAGCGGGGCAAAATTACGATATCGCGATCTTTCGCAAATCCGCGCCCGGACTGCCCCCATTGCCACAGTATCATTCCGGTTTCCTGCCCTTCGCAGGCGCTCAGGTGAAGCTGGCGCATCTCGATTCCGGGGGGGCACCGCAAGACGTGAGCGATGCTTTGGCTTCGCCCTGGCCCAAGCCGATGAGGATCTGGCCGTGTCACCGTCCGGCAGGATTGGGATGGGCGCAGCATGGGCTGTCGCTGGTCAGTCCGCCGGAGCGGCTTGAGCAGGCGAAATCCGCCGAAGTTGCGGTGGTCTCGGTCATGCGCAACGAGCGCTTTCTCCTGGATCATTTCCTCGCGCATTACCGCCTTCTGGGCGTCCGTGCCTTTCTGATTGTGGATAATGGTTCCGATGACGGGACATTGGAGCATCTTGTCGCGCAACCTGATGTCTCGGTCTTCACGACGGATACACCCTATCGTCAGGCGGCCTATGGTGTGATGTGGCAGGAAGCGCTGATGGCGCATTTCCGTCTGGGCCGCTGGTCGCTGGTCGCCGATGCGGATGAACTGGCCTTCTGGACGATGCCGGATATCGCAGGTCATGTGCAGGCCGACTTGCCGCTGTTGCTGCGCGGCGACGATTTCCAGACCTGTGAGGCCGTGCGCCTGCTGATGTTCGACCTTTATCCGAAGGGTCCGCTATCGGCCGCGCAGTTCCAGCAGTCGCCCTTCATTGAGGCCAGCCATGTCGAGCGCGAACCGTTCAGCATGGAATGGCAGGGGCGTGGCCCGTGGTCGAACTGCAAGACCCTGACCAGTGCCTTGCGCCATCGTCTTTTGGCAGAAGCTGGCGCGCCTGCGCGCGCCAATCTGTTCGTGGCCCAGAAATACGCCCTGTTGCGCTATCACCCTTTCATGCAGGTTTCGACTGGGCTGCACTACATTTCCGGGGCCAAAGTCGCGGGGCGGGATCTGGCTTTTGGACATTTCAAGTATCATGCGGAATTCCATGCCAAGGCCCGGCGCGAAGCTGCGCGGGGGCAGCATTTCAACAATGCCGAGGAATACCGGAACTATCTGGCCTTGCAGGCCGAGGGGCGCGATGTGCTCTACCGACCCGGAGTGTCAGTGCCCTTGGCCGCCTGTCCACAATTGCGCCGGATATGCAGCCTGCCCGAAGCGCCGGATTTCGCAACGCTGCGCACGGGTATCCCGCAGGTGATCGTCCGGCGTATTCCGCGCCGCTCTGGCTTTCCGGTGTCGGGTATCCGACCTTCGCCGGGCGTCGAAATCAGGGTATCGTGAGGCGAAAGCCTTCGGGGATTGTGTCCTGCCCGTCCAACACCAAATCGGTCATGATCGCAGCCAGGGCAGGGGCCATGGCAAAGCCGATCTTGAAACCGCCATTGAAGACATATTGCCCTGCGCGCCCCGGCCAGGCGCCCATCAGCGGCGCGCGGCTCTTTGCGCGTGGCCGGACCCCGGCCCAGCGGTGGATCTCAGGTGCGTCATGCAGTGCGGGACAGAGCATCCGGGCTTGCGCGACCAGAGCATCGCAGGCCGAGTCCGTACTGGACGGGTCATCGAATGCGCGCTCGGTCGTCGATCCGATGGCTACGGTCCCGTCGGCATGGGGCACGATATGCAACCCGTCGGCGAATATCTGCGGCGCATCCGGGCAGGACAAGGCAAGGGCGACCGACTGGCCCTTGACGCCCGCACCGATATCCACGCCCAGATCACGCGACAGATCCAGCAAGCCCTCATAACCTGTGGCCCAGATGACTGTGCCATCGGGGGGTGTTTCGCCGCTCTCCACTTCCACGCCCAGATTTTGCAGCGCACTCACCAGCGCCGCGCCTGCCTTGCGCGGGTGTAGCCGCGCGCTGAGCGTGTCATGCACCACCCAGCCCGAGGGGGTATTCAGCGGCAGCCCTGGCGCATCTGTCGCGCGCAAGACCCGCCATTCGGCGAAACCCTGCCACAAATCGCGCGCCTGCGCGGCGCGGGCATGGGCCAGATCCAGCTTGTCTGCCGGAACCGGCTGCACACGTCCAGGGCGTGCATAGCCGGGGTCACGACCGGAACGCGCGGTCACCCCGGCCCAGAACGCATCGGCCATGCGCAGCGCCTCGAACTGAAACGCTTTCTTGGTATTCCAGTTTTCCGGCACATGCGGGGCCAGAGCCCCCACAAGCCCCCCGCTCGACCCGGCGCAGGGCGCGCGTTTCTCGATCACCCGTACGCGCGCTCCGCGCTGCGCGCAGCTATAGGCCAGCGCAAGCCCGAAGATGCCTGCGCCCATGATCGTCAGATCGGCCATTGTCATTTCCCCTGCGCCAAGACACAACTGCTGAACATGTGACATAAAGCAGAGCACGATGCAGGACCAGCTTGCAGAATTGGCGTGGCGGGACGGCGGTATCCCGGTTTCAACCCGATTCGACGACCCATATTTTTCACTGCAAAGCGGTCTGGAGGAGACGCGCCATGTGTTTTTGCGCGGCAATGGTCTGCCAGAGCGGGCGCGTCCGGGCTTCCGGATCGCCGAGCTTGGCTTCGGCACCGGACTGAACCTGCTTGCAACCGCGGCTGCTGTGACCAAGGGGCCGGTGCATTATACCAGTTTCGAAGCCTTTCCCATGGCGTCTGAGGACATGGCGCGCGCGCTTGCGGCCTTTCCCGAACTCGATGCCTCTGCCCTGATCGCTGCCTGGGCGCGGGGCGCGCGGCACTTCACGCTTGGGGCGCTGGAGGTCGAGATCATTGTCGGAGACGCGCGCCATACCTTGCCGGAGTGGCCGTTCAGGGCAGATGCCTGGTATCTCGACGGCTTTTCGCCAGCGAAAAACCCGGAGCTCTGGTCAGAACCGCTGATGACGCAGGTGGCCACCCATACTGCGCCGGGGGGAACATTCGCGACCTACACGGCGGCCGGCCATGTTCGTCGGGCTTTGTCGCAGGCAGGTTTCACCGTGACGCGCAGCCCCGGTTACGGGCGAAAGCGGCATATGAGCCAAGGGGTCATGGCATGACACCGCAGAACAATACATTGGGCATCTGGCTTATGGTTGCCACTGCCTTTGTTTTTGCCATGCAGGATGGGTTGTCGCGCCATCTGGCGGGCGAATATAATGTCTTCATGATCATCATGATCCGCTATTGGTTCTTCGCCAGCTTCGTGATCGTGGTCGCTGCGCGCAAGGCGGGCGGGTTACGTCAGGCGGTTGCGACAAAGCAACCTGTGCTCCAGATCTTCCGGGGCGTGCTTCTGGCGCTCGAAGTCTGTGTGATGGTCACGGCATTTGTCCTGTTGGGGCTGGTCGAAAGCCATGCAGTCTTTGCCGTCTACCCGCTTCTGGTTGCGGCGCTGTCCGGCCCAATTCTGGGCGAGAAAGTCGGCTGGCGGCGCTGGGCGGCTATCGGGATCGGTTTTGTCGGTGTGATTATCATTCTGGAACCGGGCTTTGGCGTTTTCCAGCCTGCAGCCCTGCTGGCTTTGCTGGCGTCGTTCATGTTCGCGCTCTACAGTCTGTTGACCCGCTACGCTGCGCGCAAGGACAGTGCGGCGGTCAGCTTTTTCTGGACCGGCACGACGGGTGCCATAACCATGACGCTGATCGGCATCTGGTTCTGGGAGCCGATGGCGCAGGGTGACTGGCTGTGGATGATACTTCTGTGCATGACCGCAGCCTTCAGCCATTTCCTGCTGATCCGCGCCTATGAACTGGCCGAGGCCAGTGCGGTCCAACCCTTCGCCTATCTGCAACTGCCTTTTGCAGCAGCACTGGGCGTGCTGATATTCAACGAGACGCTGCGCAGCAATGTCGTCCTCGGAACCTGCGTGGTCGTCGCGGCAGGGCTGTTCACGCTCTGGCGGACAAGGGTGAAAGCGGGCTGAGCGCATTGCACCTGCCCTTTTGCCGCCCTAGAGTGACGGCAAGCACGAGGGAGGGGATATGCACAGGCTTTGGGTTCTGGTCGCAATACAGGCCACGGTTGCGGCTGCATCGCTTGTCGTCGAGATCGTGGCGGGGCGAATGCTGGCGCCCTATGTCGGTATGTCGCTCTACACCTGGACCTCGGTCATAGCGGTGGTTCTGGCGGGATTTTCGGCGGGGCACTGGGTTGGGGGACGACTGGCGGAATGGCCAGCAGATCGCGCGCTCAGGGCGAATGGCTGGGCCATGGTGCTGGCAGCCCTGACGACAGCGGGGGCGGTCTTCTTGCTGCGTGGTGTGGCCGGGCCGGTGATCACGGCCTTGCAAGACCCGGTGGCCGCCATCGTAGCCTTGACGATGCTGGTGTTCTTCCTGCCGTCCTTTTTCGCCGGTATCCCGGCCCCGATCCTGTCACAGATCGCCGTGACACGTCACCCGGAACATTCGGGCCGCGCGCTGGGCGCGATGTTCGCAGCCGGAGCATGGGGCGCGATCATCGGCACCTTGGCGGCAGGGTTCCTGTTCATCTCGTGGTTGGGCTCGGTCGGAACGCTGACAGTTGTCACTGTGGTCTATATCGCGGTCGCGCTCTATAGCTTTGCGGCTGCGCGGGCGACACGTCGCTGGGTGGTCGAGGGGGCATTGGTGTCCCTGATCCCGCTGGTGCTGGCGGGCGCGGCGCTCTATCGCCCTGATCCCTGCACGCGCGAAAGCGATTATTTCTGTATCCGTGTGGTCGATATCTCGCCCAGCCCGGCGGAACCTGTGCGGCTGATGGTGCTGGATCATCTGGTGCATGGCATTTCCGACGGGCTGGACCCCACAGCCATGCTGACCCCGCATGGCATGATGCAGGACGGGCTGTCGCGGATGCGCATGGCGGGGCGCGATCATTGGGACGGGTTCATCATCGGGGGCGGCACCTATACAGTGCCGCGCGCCTGGGTCGAGATGGGGGAACCGGTCGCGGTGACTGTGGCCGAGGTCGATCCGGTCGTGACCGAGGTTGCGGCTGAAAGTTTCTGGTTCGACCCTGACAGTGTGCGGGTGATCCATACGGATGCGCGGATCGTGCTGGCGCGCGAGGACACGACCTATGATCTGATCCTTGGCGATGCGTTTACGGATATCGCGGCCCCACCGCATCTGATCACGCGCGAGTTCTTCGAACTGGCTGCATCGCGCCTGAACCCGGACGGGTCTTTCCTGATGACAATCATCGACCATATCGACCGGCTGGACGTTCTGGCATCCTTGACGGTGACGGCGCGCGAGGTTTTTGATGTGGTCGAGATCTGGGCTGATCCGAGCCATGATATGAGCCAGTCGCGCAGGGTCTTTCTGATGGTGGCGGGCGATACGCGGTCGCCGGTCAGCCAGATCCGCCATGACGGGCCAGAGCCGCGGCAGGCGGTGCGGGTGTCGGCGGCATCCTTGCAGGCGATAATCGATGAACGCCGTGCCATTGTGCTGACAGATGATTACGCCCCGATCGACCGGCTTCTGGGGACTGGCGGGTAAAGGGGGCGCTCGCGCCCCCTCTTGGGCCTTTGGCCCAATTCACCCCCTGAGGATATTTCTGCAAGAATGAAAGCAGGATAAGAAAAACGGGCGGCGCAATCTGCACCGCCCGAATGATTTTGGTCGTGATGGGATTTCAGCCGAAGATGTCGGCGACGATCCCGTTATACCAGCCGATGCTCTCCTCATAGGTCTGGCGGCGCAGGTCGGCATCTTCGCCGGTCTGGCTTATGAAGCTCGACACGCTTGCGATCTTCTCATCCGTCGGCTCGTAATTCGCGCCGACCTTCACCCCGTCATCGGTCGCGATCAGCGACCAGCAGGTGTTCGAATAGCGCGCCGGGAAGAGGCGGCTGCCGGTCAGTTCGTGGCGGATGACATTGGCCACGACCTTGGCCTGTGAATTGGCCGAGAAGCCCGATTTCGGCATGTCGCCCTGCGCGCTGGCATCGCCGAGAACGAACACATTCTCGTCCATGCGCGAGCGCATATCGGCAGGCGTCACGGGTGCCCAACCCGAATCTGCGGTCAGGCCGGCGAGTTCCGCAATCTTGCCCGCTTTCTGCGCCGGGATCACGTTGCAGACATCGGCCTGCTCGACCTCGCCATCGATCACGACTTCCATCGACTCAGGGCGCACCTCGACATTCGCGCCGCCGAAATCGGGGCCGATACGCGTGACCATGCCGGGATAGTGGCGTTCCCAACCTTCCTCGAACAGGGCCTGTTTCGAATAGTTCTCTTTCGGGTCCACGATCAGGATCTTCGCAGTCGGGTTCGATTCCGAGAGCATATGCGCCACCATCGAGATCCGCTCGCCAGGTCCAGGCGGGCAACGGTAGGGGTTCGGCGGCGCGACCATGACAAAAAGGCCGCCTTCGCGCATGTTCTCGATCTGGTGTTTCAGAAGCTGGACCTGCGTGCCGGATTTGTAGGCATGCGGCATGAGGCTTTGCTGGCTGACATTCCAGCCCGGAACCGAACCTTCGACGAAATCAATGCCGGGTGCGACCACGAGGCGATCATAAGGCACGGATTCGCCCGAGGCGAGTGCGACCGTTTTTGCGTCGCGGTCCACCCCCACGGCCCAGTCATGGATCACATTGACGCCGGTACGCGCAATATTGCCATAGTCATGACCAAGCGCATCATATTCCCAGAACCCGCCCAGATAGAGATTGGAGAAATAGCAGGTATAGTAGCGCCGCGAGGGTTCGATCAGGGTGACATCGACGGCACCATCGCTGTCCTTGGCGATGTAGCGCGCGACCGTGCCGCCGCCTGATCCGCCACCGATCACGACAACCCGCGGGCGTGTCTGGCCGAGCACTGCGGGTGCCGATAGTGCGGCTGTGGCAAGCGTCGCCGTGCCCAGAAATCTGCGTCTGTTGAGTTTCATGATGTTTTCTCTCCCATTTGCGCCTCGAAAGGCAGGTGTCGCGCCATTCCTCCCGCCTTGTCCAGATCCATGTTTGGCGACAGCTTTTTCCGGACGAAACACTGTTCCACGCGGCGCGCGTCCTGCGAAACAGAGGCAGTCTTGTCCTGGCGCAGTCGGTCGGTCTGGCTTTGCCGGAGCTTACGAGACGCGACAGGGTTCTTATTGACGCGCGATGGCGCGGAAATAGGCGGCAAGTGCCGCGATTTCTTCGTCATCCAGTCGCGCAGCTACGGATTGCATCACCGCATGAGGACGCAGTTTCTGCTTGTAGGCATGCATCGCGACGACGAAATCTTCTTCCGGCCAGCCGACAATGCCCGGAATGCCCGCGTCAGAGCCGGTGCGCTGGTGGCAGGTCGTGCATTCGCTGCTCAGGAATTCGCCATACTCGATGTCGCCTTCGATCGCGAGCACGGCTTCTGGCAGGTCCACTTCGCGCATGATCGCGGTCGGAGAGGCTTCGGGGATATTCTGTGGCTGATCGGAATAGACCCGCATGTAAGCGATCAGATCAGCACGGCGCTGGGCATCACTCAGGCCGCGATAGGACATGCGAGTGCCCGAAACCAGCGCGCGCGGGTTTTCGATGTAGGCGTCAAGGCGCCGCAGATCCCATTTCAACCCGTCACGACCCTGTCGAAGGAGCGCGTCGGAATAGCGGAAATCGCTGTGACTGCCAGCACCACGGTCGAAAATTCGGTTCAGATGCGGCCCGATCCGATGCACCGCGCCTTCGCCGATCTGATGGCAACTTGCGCATTCGCGTCGATAAACGTCTGACCCGGCAGAGGCATCCCCGATGGGTGCTGCTTGCGAGAAGGCTTGCATCGGGGTCAATGCGACCCCGATGCAGAAGGTCAGGACAAGACGCAGTTTCACTTTCACTCCCATCAATCTGAATGCGAGGCAAGATAGGCGATCAGCGCCGCCCGCTCATCCGCACTGCGCACGCCCCGGAAGGACATGCGGTTGCGTGGGATCTTACCTGCCGGATTTTCAAGGAAGGCGTCAAGTGCTTCTTCGGTCCAGATCAGACCAGCGGCGGCGGCTTCGGTAATGGCCGGGGAATAGCGGAACCCATCGACCTGACCAGCGGCGGCACCAACAATCCCGTTCAGTTGCGGGCCGGTGCCATTGCGTGCGCCGTCGCCAAGCTGGTGACAGGTCCGGCATTGGCGCCATGCAGTTTCGCCAGCCGCTACCAGCGCGGGATCGAGTGACGCGAGCTGCACGTCTTCAGCAGCAGTTTCGGGCGCAGCAGCTTCCTCGACGGCCTCTGCGGCGCTGGCTTCGGTTGCCTCGATCACTGGTGCAGACCCGTCCGAATAGTGAAAGCGGATCACCGGGAATTCCGGGGTCACGTCGATATCGGTCGCACGCGCAGAAATCGACACGGCGTCACGGCAATCGCTCATGCAGGGCTCTTGCTGGAGCGTCGGGAATTCCACCTCTGCACGGTCATCGAGATAGAAGCCGCCTTCGTTTGGAAGCCGGATCTCGGTGAAATTCTCGTGGCTGAGTTCGAAATCATCATCCACCAGCCCAGCCGAATAGAGGATATAGGCGGTGATCGCATAGACCTCGTCCGTTTCGAGCGTCTGGGCCGCACCGAAAGGCATCGAGCGGTTGATGTAATCCCAGACTGTCGAGAGATAGGGCCAGTAGGATTCAACTGTCTTGAGCGGGCGTTCGGCAGTCAGCGTGCCACGCCCGCCGACAATTGCAGGCCAGGCCCCAGCCCCTTCGGCGAAGTCGCCATGGCAGACTGCGCAATAGTCGATCCAGTAATCTTCGCCATCCAAGACGTTGCCGCGTCCTTCGGGCAGGCCACGACCGTCCGGCATGACCGCCACATCCCAGGCCGCGATTTCCTCGGGCAGGGCCAGTCGGCCAATGCCCAGAGACTCGGCCAGCACAGGGCTTGCGATGAGTGTCAGCAGGGCTGTCCCCGCGAGAAGATTACGACACTTCGACATTTTCAGCGTCCCCGTTTTCATTGACATACCAGGTCTGGATGGCGTTGTTGTGATAGATCGAGTTCAGCCCGCGAATGGCGCGGAGTTGCTCTTTCGTAGGCTGGACATAACCGGTCTCGTCAATCGCGCGCGATTGCACGAACATCGGCTTTCCGTCCCAGACGTGATCGAGATAGAAGCGCGTCACTGCCTTGTCGCCGGGCTCGGTCCCCAGACGCGCGGTCTGCCAGTTCACGCCCCCATCAATCGACACATCGACACGCGCGATCTTGCCCAGACCCGACCATGCCAGCCCCGTGATGACCATCGGCCCCGGACCATGCCCGATGGGCATTTGCGGCGAGGGCGAGGTGACGACGGATTTCGCATGCATGGCCCATGTCCATTTGCGTGCGCGCCCGTCAGGCATCAGGTCGGTGTATTTCGATGTCTCTTCGCGGCTCTGGACCGGGCCATCCATCACGCCGATGCGGCGCAGCCATTTGACCCAGAGATTGCCCTCCCAGCCCGGCACGACCAGACGAACCGGATAGCCATGCTCCATGCGCAGCGCTTCGCCATTGGCAAAAAACGCGATCATGCAGTCATCAAGCGCCTTTTCCATCGGGATCGAGCGGCCATTTGAAGAGGCATCATGCCCTTCGACATAGATCCACGACCCTTCGGGCTTCACACCGGCCTCGTTCAGCAGCGTGCGCAGGGTGACGCCGGTATATTCCATGTTGTGGATCATGCCATGGGTGAATTGCGCGCCATTAAGCTGCGCACCGCCCCATTCCATGCCGCTATTGGCCGCACATTCGCAGAAATGCACACGGGTTTCGCGCGGCAGGCGCATCAGATCGCCGAAGGTGAAAACCAGCGGGCGCTCGACCAGCCCGTTGATCATCAGGCGGTATTCTTCCTTGCTGACTTCGATCGCGCCGGAATGATGGCGCTCGAACGCGCAGCCCTGCGGGGTGATCGTGCCGTCAAGCGCATGGATCGGGGTGAAGTTGATCGAACTGATCGGGTCAGCGGTCAGCCACTCGACATTGCGCCGCACCACATGATCCTCGAAATGGATCGGCATCCCGTAGGGCGTGGCATCCACCCCTTCGCCGAGGAAAGAGGCGAAGGGCTGAACTTCGGTGATCAGCGGGTCCGGGGTCGAGGCTTTCGCCCCGGCCCCGACCACAGCGCCCCCGGCAGCCAGCCCTGCAGTGCGCAGGAAATCGCGGCGGGAGGGGCCGCGCGGCGTTTTCGGGGCGTCATTCGGCATATCTGACATGACGACGGTTCCTCTGGTTGTTATGGTGTCACAGTCCGCTAACCTGAACCGAGGTATTCGGCTCAAGGCTCACGCGGCCAATCTTGCGGATATGGTTTTCGACGACATCCCAGATCTGGGGGCCCTCGGTTTCGGGGTTCACGGAAGCCCAACCTGCAACAACATAGTTGCGCGCTGGGTCAATTGCTTCGCCGGTGCTGAGCAGCGTCATGTTCGAAATGCGCTCGTTAACCGGGGCCGAGACATCGACGTGATAGCCAAGCCCGCCAATGCGCACCATGTCGCCGCCCTGTTGGAAATAAGGATCGGGGTTGAAGATATTGTCGGCCACATCTTCCAGCACGACCTTCAGGAACTCGCCCGTCATTTCTGTCCGGTAGCACTGGCCATAGGTCATCGATGTGACGTTATGAATGTCCTCGCGGGTGATCGCGTCGCCTGGTAGCAGGCTCGCGCCCCAGCGCACGCCGGGTGACATGGCGATTTCTGCGTCACGTTCTTCGATCATCGCCTCGCAGATCAGATCGTCCCAGGTGCCGTTGAAATTGCCACGGCGATACAGAAGCGAGTCGGTATGCCCAATGACTTCTTCCAGTTGGTCCTTGAAGGGTGCGCGCTCGGCATCGATCAGGGCCGCCATATCGGCATCGGGGGTGATCACATCAGCAAAGATCGGGATCAGCTTGTGGCGGAAGCCCATCATACGACCGTCGCGCACATCCAGATCCAGTCGGGTGACGAACTTGCCGTGGCTGCCAGAGGCGATCAGCAGCGTTTCGCCCACGATCACGGGCTCTGGCAGGGCGTCATGCGTGTGGCCCGTCAGAACCACATCGATGCCCGTGACGCGGCTGGCCATCTGGCGATCCACGTCGAAGCCGTTATGCGACAGCACCACGACCAGATCGGCGCCCTGGCCGCGCACGTCATCGACCATTTCCTGCATGCGGCTTTCGCGGATACCGAAGCTGAAATCGGGGAATTTCCAGCCGGGATTGGCAATCGGCATATAGGGGAAGGCCTGACCGATCACCGCGATCTTAACACCACCGCGCTCGAACCAGGTGTAGGGTTCGAATTCTTCCGACGGCTCGTTCCATTCATTGTCAAAGATGTTCTGTCCAAGGAAGGGGAAGGGCAGGTCGGCCACCACATCGCGCACGCGGTCCTGCCCGAAAGTCCATTCCCAATGCGAGGTCATCGCATCGACCCCGAGCTTGTTCATGACATTGATCACGTCCTGACCTTCGGTCAGATAGCTGGTCATCGAGCCATGCCATGTGTCGCCACCATCGAGCAGGATCGCATCGGGACGGTCCGCGCGGATGGCATTGACCACCGTTGCCACACGGTCCATCCCGCCCATGCGACCATAAGTGCGCCCCAGCGCCTCGAAATCAACATAGGTCAGCGCATAGGCATCAGCGGAACCCGGCGTGAGATTGAACATCTCGATGAAGTCATGGCCTACCACATGCGGGGGTTTGCCCTTCACGCCGCCCACGCCGATATTCCACTCCGGTTCACGGAACCAGATCGGCTTCAGCTGTGCGTGAATATCGGTGATGTGGATCAGCGAGACATTCCCGAACGTATCGAAACGCAGCAGGTCATCCTGTGTCAGCGCCTGTTGCGCGGCCAGTTTCGACCAGTTTCCGAAACCGGAGATACCGTAAAGCGCCGAGGCTGCGATGGACGCCTGCAGAAATTCGCGCCGGGAAATCATGGGTCTTGCTCCTTGAGAGAGAGATGGATGGGCGCGGGAGGATGTCGCCACATGCCAATCTGCGAAAGTTTGAATATTGCGCGGCAAAAAAAACGCCAGACCGCGATGGGGCGCCGCGTGATGCAGCGCCCCGCGATGCGGTTACTGACGCACGGACACGCCTTCGATGGGCAGGCCCAGACCGCGCGAGGACACATAGAGTTCCAACGCGGTGAATTCGGGCGAGCCTTCGCGGAATGTCTCGCCGCGCGTGTCGCGGATACAGCCGCGGAAACGCTGGTGCAGCGGCACGATGGTCGCGTTCTTCAGCCGGTAGGTCGGAAAGCCGTTCGACATGCCCTGCGACAGGTGGTCCGCGCGGATCATCCGGCCCCAGTTATCCTCATGACAGTTTGCACAGGACATTTCCAACTGGCCAAAGCGCGTGTAATACATCTCTTTGCCCTGCTCCCAGAAGGGGGCATAATCGCCATCCATCTGAACAGCGACCGGCATTCCGCGTGATTGCAGCGAAATCAACGAGGACATGTCTTTCATCGGCTCGCTGTTCCAGCCCCAGGCATCAGCCTCCATCCGGGTGGTCCGGCAGTTGTTGACATAATGCTCAAGAGCCCAAAGCTCGCCATTCTCGTTGATCTTGGGCATTGCGGCGCGAACACCGGCCATGGACTCTACGTCGCCATGGCAATCCGCACAGGACTGACCTGCCGCGCCGTCTGCTGCATTCCAACGGTCCAGACCACGCTCGGCGAACAGAATGCCGGGATTGTCGAAGTCATCCATTTGCAACGCACGGGTTTCGTCCGTGCGGAACAGCCAGCCCGAGTAGATTTCGGGAAACACGCCGCCCAAATGCTCTGGTGGTGCGGCGCGGGTCGCAAGGTGCAATTCACCTTCAATGATCAGTTCAGCATCGGGATGCGGGTCCGCCTGGGCCATGCCTGTCAGCATGGCCCCGCAAATGGCCGCACTGGCCCAAAGCTTGGTGATGGTCTTCATGCGTGTCTCCTCCCAGACTGGCTGCGACCTTAGTGTATTACCCGACTTCGAAAGCCTGGGTCTCGGAATAGACCGAGCCATCGTCATCATACCAGGTGAAGACGAAGTCTGCGGATTCCTCGACCTTTACATCGAATTCGACATAGGGATTGGCCGAGATGGCCGGGTGCATTTCCATATCAACCACCATCTTGCCCGCATATTCGCAGGTAAAGCGATTGATGATCTGGCGCGGGATCACATTTCCCGAGCCATCACGGCGCGTGCCGGTTTCCATGTTGTGGCTGATCAGGGTTTTCACCTCGACTACGTCACCGGCTTTGGCGGAACGTGGCAGGCGGATGCGGGGTCTGACGTCAGACATGAGATGTCTCCTCGATTGGGTGTTGCAAGGTCAGGGCAGGCCGGATCAGCCGCCGCAACCGCCGATGGTCACTTTCACTTCGACTGCGCCGCGTGCGAAACTGCCATCCGCAAGCTTGGCAATGGCGATCACGTCCTGCGTGCCGCCCAGACGAATGCGGGTCGCCGCACGCGAGGTACCCGCGCCTTCGCCGAAATTGAATGTCGCCACGCCCGGTGTCGGGTTGCCTGCAGCGAGCATCAGGATCGACACAGCGCCTGCGGCTTCGACCTCGATTGGCACCGTGTTGCCATTCTCGGCAATCTCGGGGGCATTGATGGTCACACCGCCATCGGCCACGGCGGCACCGCCAGTGAATGCGGAAATCGCGTCATCGACAGCCGAGGCGCTTGCCACGCCCGGAACCATCGCGACAGCAGCCACGCCAAGGCCAAGTGCCATGGTATCGCGTCTCGTCAGCATGTTGTCATCCTCTCATATGCTTGCGTTACAGGTCTCTGTCCCGTTCGTGACCTTGCGGCTTACCAATCGGTCAATGTCACCAGATAGGCCACGATATCTTCAATCTCTTGCGCCGACAGCAACGTGGAGAAAGTGTCGGGATCGTAGGCATTGCCGGTATAGGCATTGCCAGGTCGAATATAATCGGCCGGATTGTCATTGTAGAAGACCGGCATCATGGAATCGGGGAACACGCGTTTGGCATTCGCCACGATTCCGCGCAATTCCGCCTCGCTCCAGCGGGCGCCTGCGCCGTCAAGCGGCGGGGCAATATTACCCTGGAAATCATGTTCGGGCTGGGCCGAATTCACATGACAGGACAGGCAGTTGCCGATGGACCGGCTGGCGAGGGCATTCGCGCCTGCGACGGGATCGCCCGGAGCGC
>JAFIEM010000055.1 GCA_020832555.1 Natronohydrobacter sp.
CCAAGAGGGGGGCAGCGCCCCCCTTCAGCGCCCTTTCCAGATCCAGCCGCCGCCAAAGACGCGACTGCCCTCGGGCGCATAAAAGACACAGGCCTGCCCCGGACTGACCCCTTCCTCGGGCGTCAGCAACTCCACCTCAGCCTCCTTCTCGGTCAGCGGCCGGATCAGCGCAGGCGCAGGCGGCCGGGTCGAGCGCAGCTTGACCGCCACCTCCCATTCGCCCCGCGACGTGAAGGGCTCATCCCCCAGCCAGTTGATCTCGCGCACCGGCACTGTGCGCGTCGCCAGCGCCGCTTTCGGCCCCACGATCACGCGGCGCGTTTCCGGGTCCAGCCGCACCACATACAAAGGCTCCGACAGCCCCCCGATCCCGAGCCCCCGGCGCTGGCCGATGGTATAGTGGATGATGCCGTCATGCGCGCCCATCACACGGCCCTCCAGATCGACAATCTCGCCCGGATCAGCGGCACCGGGGCGCAGTTTTTCGATCACGCGGGCATAATCGCCGTCTGGGACGAAACAGATATCCTGACTGTCGGGCTTGTCGGCCACGCTCAAGCCATGCTGTGCCGCCAGTGCCCGCGTCTCGGCCTTGGTCGCCAGATGCCCCAGTGGAAAGCGCAGGAATTCCAGCTGCTCGCGTGTGGTCGAGAACAGGAAATAGCTCTGATCGCGCACCGGGTCCGCCGCGCGGTGCAGTTCGGCGCCGGCAGGACCGACCTTGCGCTGGATGTAGTGCCCCGTCGCCATGCAATCCGCACCCAGATCGCGCGCGGTTTCCAAGAGGTCGCGGAACTTCACCCGCTCATTGCAGCGGATGCAGGGCACAGGCGTCGCGCCCGCCAGATAGGCATCGGCAAATTCATCAATCACCGATTCGCGGAAATGCGATTCGTAATCCAGCACATAATGCGGAAAGCCCATTTCCTCGGCCACGCGGCGCGCGTCATGGATATCACGCCCCGCGCAGCAGGCCCCCTTTTTCGCCAGAGCGGCCCCGTGATCATAAAGCTGCAGCGTCACGCCCACCACATCATAGCCTTCGCGGGCAAGTTCGGCGGCGACCACCGAACTGTCCACGCCACCCGACATGGCCACGACGACCCGCGTCTCGGCAGGCGGCTTGGCGATCCCAAGCGAATTGAGAGGGGTATCATAGGGCATTGCGCAGGCTTTCGGTGAATTCGGAAGAAATATAGGAAAATGCAATCTATTCTCAAGGGCCGATCAAGGCCACGGTCAACCCCGAATTAATATCCTCGCGCGATTCTGCCTGCATCCATGGGAAGGGTGAAGAGGGAAGAACGCGATGTATATCAAACGTGTGGATGGCCCCAGGGCCGTGACACTGGCGGATGGGACGGTGCTGACGCTTGCCGATCTGCCGCCAAGGGACACACGACGCTGGGTTGCCAGCCGCAAGGCATTGGTCATCCGGGCCGTCGAAGCCGGGCTTTTGTCGCGCAAGGCGGCGCTGGAACGCTATGCGCTGTCGGAAGAGGAATTCGATCTGTGGCACAAGGCCGTCACGGAACATGGTGTCGATGCACTCAAGGTCACGTCGCTGCAGAAGTACAGACAACTTTAGGTTGTTTTTATCGCCAATTAGTGCACGGTAACGAGGAGTTAACTTTTCTGCGTGAAACTGCGTTAACGGCGATAAAGGAGAACCTGGATGCGTGTTTTGCTTGTTGAAGATGATCCCACCACGTCGCGCAGCATTGAATTGATGCTCACGCACTCGAATTTCAATGTCTATTGCACCGATCTGGGGGAAGACGCGATCGAACTCAGCAAGCTTTATGACTATGATCTGATCCTGCTGGACCTGAATCTGCCGGATATGGCGGGGCTTGACGTACTGCGACAGATCAGGATGGCGCGGGTGGACACCCCTATCCTGATCCTGACCGGCGAATCGGATACCGACACCAAGCTGCGCGGTTTCGGCGGCGGGGCAGATGATTATCTGACGAAACCCTTTCACCGCGATGAACTGGTGGCGCGGATTCACGCGATCATCCGCCGCAGCCAGGGCCACGCACAATCGATCATCCGCACCGGTCGGATTGCGGTCAATCTGGATGCGAAATCGGTCGAGGTGGATGGGCAGACCGTGCATCTGACCGGCAAGGAATATCAGATGCTTGAACTCCTGAGTCTGCGCAAGGGCACGACGCTGACCAAGGAAATGTTCCTCAATCATCTTTACGGCGGCATGGATGAGCCAGAGCTGAAGATCATCGACGTTTTTATCTGCAAGCTGCGCAAGAAACTCGCCGAAGCGACCGGGGGCGACAGCTATATCGATACGGTCTGGGGGCGCGGCTATGTGCTGCGGGATCCGGTGCTCAGTCAGGGCAGCGCCCCCAGAAGCGCGCTTTCCGCCTGAACAGTTGACGCCTTTGCGCTGGACCTGTGACACGCACGCACCTATCACTTGGGCCTGATTTTCGGGCAAGGGCAGGATATCGGGCGTGGAACAGGACAGCGGGACCGACGCGACAGAGGTCGCAACCGAGGTGGCAGATCTCGATGCGACCATGGCGGAAAAGGAACTGGCGCGACTGGCGGAGATTCTGAGCCGCGCCAATGACGCCTATCACCGCGAGGATGCGCCAATCCTGTCGGATGCGGAATTTGATGCCCTGCGCCAGCGCAATGCCGCCATCGAGGAGCGTTTTCCGCAGCTTGTCAGACCTGACAGCCCCAGCGCTTTCCTTGGCGCGGCCCCGGCCGAAGGATTTGGCAAAATCCGTCATGCGCGGCGGATGCTGTCGCTCTCCAATGCCTTTACCGAGGAAGATGTAACTGATTTCGTTGCAGGCATCCGCCGGTTTCTCAATCTTGGCCCGGACAGCCCGCTTGCACTGACCGCCGAACCGAAGATCGACGGATTGTCGCTGTCTTTGCGCTATGAAAACGGCAGGCTCGTGCATGCGGCCACGCGCGGCGATGGCGAAACCGGCGAAGATGTGACCGCGAATGTCCGCACCATGGCCGAGATCCCACAAAGCCTGACGGGTGCGCCTGCGACTTTGGAGGTGCGGGGCGAAGTCTATATGTCGCACGCCGATTTCGCCGCACTGAACACCCGGCAATCCGAAACCGGCGGTAAGATCTTCGCCAATCCGCGCAACGCCGCTGCCGGGTCTTTACGCCAGCTTGACCCCGAAATCACCCGCGCGCGCCCCTTGCGCTTTTTCGCCTATGCCTGGGGCGAGACATCCGAACCGCTGGCTGAAACCCAGTCCGGAGCCATTGCGCGGTTGCAAGGCTTGGGCTTTCCGACCAACCCGCTGTTTCGTCGCTGCGACTCGGTGGATGCGCTTCTGGCGACCTATGCCGAGATCGAGGCGCAGCGCGCCAGCCTTGGCTATGACATTGATGGTGTGGTCTACAAGCTGGATGATCTGGCCTATCAGGACCGGCTCGGGCTGCGTTCGACCACACCGCGCTGGGCGATTGCGCATAAATTCCCCGCCGAACTGGCCTGGACGTTGCTGGAAGGGATCGACATTCAGGTGGGGCGCACCGGCGCGCTCAGCCCGGTTGCGCGGCTGAAACCTGTCACTGTGGGCGGCGTTGTCGTGTCCAACGCGACGCTGCACAACGAGGATTATATCGCGGGCCGCGATTCGCGCGGGGCGCCGATCCGTGACGGGCGTGATATTCGCGTCGGCGACTGGGTGCAGGTCTACCGCGCAGGCGATGTGATCCCGAAGATCCGCGATGTGGATCCAGCGCGCCGCCCCGACACCGCCCGCCCCTGGCAGATGCCCGAAACTTGCCCCGAATGTGGCAGCCCGGCGATCCGCGAACCCGGCGATTCGGTGCGCCGCTGCACAGGTGGCATGATCTGTCCGGCGCAGGCGGTCGAGCGGCTCAAGCATTTCGTCAGCCGCGCCGCGTTCGATATCGAGGGCTTAGGCGCGAAACAGGTCGAAAGCTTCTGGCGTGATGGCTGGATTGCCAGCCCGAAGGATATCTTCACCCTGAAGGACCGTTTCGGCCCCGGCCAGCCGCGCCAGCTGAAGAATCGCGAGGGCTGGGGCGAGAAATCGGCGCAGAACCTGTTCGACGCGATCGAGGAAAAGCGCCGTATCCCGCTGGCACGCTTCATTTTCGCGCTGGGGATACGCCATGTGGGAGAGGATCAAGCAAAACGTCTGGCGGAATACTGGCACGATATCGAAAGCTTAGTAGCGGCAGCAGAGGATTTATATGGTGAACGTCAACGGGTTTGGGAATCATTTATCGCGTCTATTGGAGCGACTGTGGATCTCTATGAAAAGCCTTGGATTCCATTGCTTGAGATCCGTGAACAGGAGCTGAATGTATGGCCAGAAGCCTATGATTTTGAGGGCTTGGGGGGACAATTGCTCCTTCTAGGGATGTACAAAAAGGCAAACGGTGCAGATTCCTCAACGGTTTTTCATACTGTATTCCGGAACTCTAAAAACTATCCCGACAAGCTAGTGAGAGCGCGGAAAATCTTTGGAGACGAAGAAACCTTCGCTGCAACGTTGGAAGGCGTAATTGAAAAAGCAATCGGTTTTTGGGTAAACAAGTTTCACCTTAAAACTGGGCTTTCGGAACGGCAATGGTCACACTTTTCTTCAGCCGTAAGCAGACTAAGCCTTGAGGACAACAAGATACTTAAGACGTTTTCAGGCGCGCATGGTGTAGGCCCAGAAGTTGCCTCGGCCGTTTTCGATTTTGTTCACGATTCAGTATCGAGAAAAATGCTGGACGATCTGTTGGGCGAGATCGAAGTATTGAGGGTTGAAGAAAAGATAGTTCCAGACAGCTTAATCTCTGGCAAGACCGTGGTTTTCACCGGCACGCTGGAACGCATGACCCGCGCCGAGGCGAAAGCGCGCGCGGAATCGCTGGGCGCCAAGGTCGCGGGCTCCGTGTCTGCCAAGACCGATCTGCTGATCGCGGGGCCTGGTGCGGGCAGCAAGGCGAAAAAGGCCGCTGAACTGGGCATCGAGGTGATCGACGAAGATGCGTGGCTGGCCCTGATCGGGGCCGGGTAATATGGCTGCGCGGCCTGAAATCCTGTTTCCGCTCTTTGCCGGGCTGGAGGTGCTGGAGGGGATTGGCCCCAAGACGGCAAAGAATTTCAGTGCCTTGCAGATCGAGACGCCGCGCGATCTGCTGTTCCATCTGCCGCTGAACCTGATTGACCGGGCGCGCCGTCCTTCGATCCGGGGTCTGGAATTTCCGGCCATTGCCACGGTCGAAGTGACCATCGGGGCGCATCAGCCGCCGCGCACTCGCGGACGGCCTTACCGGGTGCAGGTGCGCGACGAATTGACCGAATTTCAACTCGTTTTCTTCCATGCGCGGGGCGATTATCTGCAAAAGCTGCTGCCGACCGGGGCGCGGCGGCTGGTGTCGGGCAAGGTCGAATTGTTCGACGGCATCGCGCAAATGGCCCATCCTGACCATATTCTGCGTCCGGAACAGGCGCAGGATCTGCCCCGGACCGAAGCGGTCTACGGTCTTTGCGCCGGGGTCAGTGCGAAACTGATGACGAAGGCGATTGCCAGCGCCCTGACCCGCGCGCCCGAGCTTGGGGAATGGATCGACCCGGCGCTGAAACTGCGCGAGACCTGGCCCGACTGGCATGCGGCTGTGACCCGCGCCCATGCCCCGCAAACCCTTGCTGATCTGTCGGCGACGGCACCGGCGCGTGCGCGGCTGGCCTATGATGAGCTTTTCGCGCATCAACTGACCCTTGCACTGGCCCGAGCGCGCACGCGGCGCAAACCGGGGCGCGCGACACAAGGCACCGGCAGCTTGCAGGCCCGCGTTCTGGCGGCGCTGGATTATCTGCCGACCGGGGCCCAGACCCGCGCGATTGCCGAAATTGCGGCCGATATGGCCACAACACGCCGCATGAACCGGCTTTTGCAGGGTGATGTGGGCGCGGGCAAGACGCTGGTCGCGCTGATGGCGCTGCTGGTCGCGGTGGAAGCAGGCGGGCAGGGCGTGATGATGGCCCCGACCGAGATCCTCGCCCGGCAGCATCTGGAAAGCCTGACGCCGCTTGCGCAGGCCGCTGGTGTGGAAATTGCGCTTTTGACCGGGCGCGACAAGGGGGCGGAACGCGCGGCCAAACTGGCGGCGCTTGCCGAGGGGCGCATCCAGATCGTGCTGGGCACCCATGCCGTATTTCAGAAAGGCGTCGATTTTCGCGACCTGCGTCTGGCGGTGATTGACGAACAGCATCGCTTTGGTGTCGCGCAACGCGCGGCACTGGCCGATAAGGGGGCGGGCGTCGATATGCTGGTGATGACCGCGACCCCGATCCCGCGCTCGCTGGCACTGGCGCAATATGGCGACATGGATGTGTCGGTTCTGGATGAAAAGCCCCCCGGTCGGAAGCCGGTGCAGACCGCGCTGGTCTCGACCGCGCGGCTGGAAGAGGTGATCGACCATCTGCGCCGCGCCATCGCTGAAGGCAGGCAAGCCTATTGGGTCTGTCCGCTGGTCGAGGAATCCGAGGTCAGCCCACTGACCGCCGCGCAGGCCCGGTTTGAGCATCTGCGCACAGCCCTTGGCGAAGGCGTGGTCGGATTGGTGCATGGCCAGCTTCCTTCCGCCGAAAAAGACGCCGCGATGGCCCGTTTCGTGGCGGGCGAGACGAAACTTCTGGTGGCAACGACCGTGATCGAGGTGGGGGTGAATGTCCCCAATGCCTCGATCATGGTGATCGAGCGCGCCGAGAGTTTCGGTCTGGCCCAGCTTCACCAGTTGCGCGGGCGGGTCGGGCGCGGGGCGGCGGCTTCGACCTGTCTGCTGGTCTATGAGCCCCCATTGGGTGAAACTGCCGCACGACGCCTGAAACTGTTGCGCGACACCGAGGACGGGTTTCGGATTGCCGAGGAAGACATGGCCATTCGCGGTGCGGGCGATCTGATCGGCACGGCGCAATCCGGGCTGCCCCGGTTTCGCGTGGCCGATCTGGAACGGCAGGCCGGGTTGATGGCCATTGCGCAATCGGACGCGCGAAAGCTGCTGGCCGATGACCCGGAACTGACCAGCACACGCGGGCAGGCGGCGCGCGTGCTGCTGTGGCTGATGGAACAGGACAAGGCCATTCGATTCCTTTCTGTTGGGTGATCTCCATTATCTGTTAAATGTTCTTAAAAAGTTCTTGACCGAAACAGGAACATATGAGAACAAAGCAACAACATAAGCAATGGAGGACGCCATGACCCCGAATACACGCTCTGATTTCTGGTCCGATCTGGCCGGTGCACTGGCGCTGGCAGTTCTGGTGGTTGTGACGCTTCATCTGCCTTTGTTTGCCTGACGCCTGCGGGTCAGCCTGCCTCGCACTGCCTGCTCTCTGACCCTTGACTGCCGCCGCGCCCCCAAGCGCGGCGGTTTTTTCTATGCATTTGCCAAAACGCAGCGCAGGCCTTATCTCCGCGCCAACAGGAAAGGGCGCGTCATGACACAGGAACTGCATATCATCGGGGGCGGTATGGCCGGGTCCGAAGCCGCATGGCAGGCGGCGAAAATGGGCGTGCAGGTCGTGATCCACGAAATGCGCCCCACACGCGGCACATTCGCGCATCAGACCGGGCATCTGGCGGAAATGGTCTGTTCCAACTCCTTCCGCTCGGATGATGATGAACAGAATGCTGTGGGCCTGTTGCATTGGGAAATGCGCGCGGCGGGGGGGCTGATCATGCAGATGGCCGACCGCCATGCCCTGCCTGCGGGCGGTGCGCTGGCCGTGGACCGCGATGCCTTTGCGGCGGCTGTGACGGAAACGCTGCTTGCGCTGCCCAATGTCCGGCTGGAGCGGGGCGAGATTTCGGACTTGCCGCAGGAGGGGCACTGGATCATTGCCACGGGTCCGCTGACCTCGGATGCGCTCGGACAGGCGATCGCGCGCGAAACAGGTGCGGAAGCGCTGGCCTTTTTCGATGCCATCGCGCCGATTGTCTATTTCGACAGTATCGACATGTCGAAAGCCTGGTTCCAGTCGCGCTATGACAAGGGCGAGACCGAGGCCGAACAAAAGGCCTATCTGAATTGCCCGATGACCCGCGATCAATATGAAGCCTTCATCGATGCGCTGCTGGCCGCCGACAAGACCGAGTTCCACGAGGGCGAGACAGCGGGCTATTTCGATGGCTGTCTGCCGATCGAAGTTATGGCCGAACGTGGCCGCGAAACCCTGCGTCACGGGCCGATGAAACCCGTGGGCCTGACCAACCCCCATGCGCCGGATCAGAAACCCTATGCTGTGGTGCAGTTGCGCCGCGACAATGCACTGGGGACGCTCTACAATATCGTGGGTTTTCAGACCAAGATGAAGTATGGTGCGCAAGCTACTGTTTTCAAGATGATTCCGGGGCTGGAAAACGCCTCTTTCGCGCGGCTGGGCGGGATTCATCGTAACACGTTTCTGAATTCGCCCACGCTGCTGGATGACAGCCTGCGCCTGCGCACGAAACCGCATATCCGCTTCGCAGGACAGATCACCGGGGTCGAAGGCTATGTCGAATCTGCCGCGATGGGTCTGCTTGCGGGCCGTCTGGCCGCAGCCGAAATCCTTGGCCTGCCCGCCAGCCCGCCGCCGCGCGATACGGCGATGGGCGCGCTGGTGCATCACATCACGGGCGGGGCTGAAGCCAAGACCTTTCAGCCGATGAATGTGAATTTCGGGCTGTTCCCGCCGATTGACGCGAAGGGCGGACGGCGCGGACGGCGTGACCGCTACAAAGCCTATACCGACCGTGCGAAAGCCGCTTTCATGGACTGGCTGGGCCAGCGCGATGCCGCCTGAACCGGTTACGCGGTTCGCGCCATCGCCGACCGGACCGCTGCATTTGGGCCATGCCTATGCGGCGATGGTCGCAGCAGAACGCGCCGGGGCAGGGCGGTTTCTGCTGCGGATCGAGGATATTGACCGAAGCCGCTGCCGCCCGGAATGGGAGGCGCAGATTTACGATGATCTGCTATGGCTGGGCCTGTGCTGGGAAATGCCGGTCATGCGCCAGTCGGACCGGTTGCCGGTCTATCGCGCAGCGCTTGACCAGCTTGCCGCGCAGGGCCTGATCTATCCCTGCCGCTGCACCCGCGCCGATATCCGCGCCGCCCTCAGCGCCCCGCAAGAGGGTGCGCCCCTTGGCCCGGACGGTGTGACCTATCCCGGCACCTGCCGCGCGCGCCCCATGTCGGATGCGGGGCCGGAGGATGCGTTGCGCCTGAATATGGGTGCGGCGCTCGCGCGGCTTGGGTCGCTGGGCTTTGTTGAAAACGGACCGCTCCATCCGGGGCGTCACGCGCTGGACCGTGACTGGCTGCACGATGTGGCGGGCGATGTGGTGCTGGCGCGGCGGGATATGGGCACCAGCTATCACCTGTCGGTCGTGCTGGATGATGCGGCGCAGGGCATTACCGAAGTCACGCGCGGCGCGGATCTGTTTGACGCAACGCCGATTCATGTGCTGCTTCAGGCATTACTTCAACTTCCGACGCCAAGCTATTATCATCACAAGCTTATTCGTGACGAGAACGGCAAGCGTCTGGCCAAGCGCGACGACGCGCGGGCGATTGCACTTTACCGCGCCGAAGGCATGACGCCTGACCGCTTGCGCCTTATGCTGGGTCTGACATCGGGATCATGATCTCGGTTTCCTGCCCGTCGCGCAGCGCGGTGTAGAAACAGGACCGCCGTTTGGTATGGCAGGCCGGTCCGGTCTGATCAACCAGCACCAACAGGCAATCACGGTCGCAATCGACGCGCAACTCGATCAGTTTCTGCACATGGCCAGAGCTTTCGCCCTTCACCCAGAAGGACCGACGCGAGCGCGACCAATAGGTGACACGGCCCGTTGCAAGGGTCTGCGCGACGGCATCGGCGTTCATCCAGGCCATCATCAGCACCTCGCCGGTCGCGTGATCCTGCGCAATCGCCGGGATCAGACCTTTTTCATCATATCGCAGGGTTTGCGGATCGAATGTCATGGGCTATGTCCTGTGTTGAGCGCGCTGCCTAGCCTATCAAGATGCCGAGGGGAAGCCACCATGGCCGAGAATGCTGACCTGATCAAACTCTATTCCGGGCGAATCCTCGCGCTGGCGGCAGAGATTCCGCATCATGCCCGGCTGGAGGGCGCGCAATTCAGCGTCAAGCGGCGCTCGCCGCTTTGCGGCTCGACCGTGACAGTGGATCTGGACATGGCGGATGGCCGCGTGGCGCGTTTCGGACAGGATGTGAAAGCCTGTGCACTGGGGCAGGCGGCGGCGGCACTTCTTGGGCAGGTGGTGCTGGGGCGCAGCGCTGCGGAACTGGCGCAGGCGCGCGATCAGTTGCGCGCCATGCTGACCGCGAATGGTCCGGTGCCGGATGCACCCTTCGACGGGTTCGAAGTGCTTCTGCCTGCGCGCGACTATCGCAATCGCCATGCCTCGATCCTGCTGGCAGTGGAGGCAGCCGCCGAAGCCAGCGCCATGGCCGAGGACATAAGCGCGCACGCGCCCTGAGAGCGCTTGCCTCTGACCGGGGGCTGATGCAGGTTGTGCCCGAGATCCGCCCTGCAAGGAGCCTGACATGCGTATTCTGGTGTTCAATGCCGGCAGTTCTTCGCTGAAATTCGGGGTGTTCGAGATCCTGCCGGGGGCTGCGCTGGACACCGCCCGGCACATTCTGAAAGGCAGTTTCGACAGTTTTTCTGCGCAAGGGTGCCGCCTGACGCTGAATGGCGTAGCGCAGCAGGCCACCCCGAGCGATCTGGCCACAGCGACGCGCGCGGTGCCGGTTTTGCTGCGCGGGGCAGGAATTTCGGAGCTTGATGCAATCGGGCATCGCGTGGCGCATGGTGGCAGCATCTTCGCGGGTCCAAGCTTGCTGGATGATGCGACCATGGCGCAACTGGACGCGCTGACCCCGCTTGCGCCGCTGCACAATCCGGCCAATCTGGATGCGATTGCACTGGCGCGCAGCGTCTGGCCCGATCTGCCGCAATGGGGCGTGTTCGACACCAGCTTTCACCTGACAAACCCCGCCCGCGCGACCACTTATGCCGTACCGGACGCCTGGCGCGCGGCGGGGTTGCGGCGGTTCGGCTTTCACGGCACATCGCATAAATATGTCGCGCAGCGCGCGGCAGAGGCGCTGGACCAACCGCTGCGCAGCCTGCGGATCATCAGCCTGCATCTGGGCAACGGGGCCAGTGCCTGCGCGATTTCGCGCGGGGAAAGTCTGGACAGTTCGATGGGCATGACACCGCTGGAAGGGCTGGTCATGGGCACGCGCTCGGGCGATGTCGATCCGGGCCTGTTCGGATTCCTGTCGCGCGAGATGGGGCTGGATATCGCAGCGATTGAGACTGCACTTTATTCCGAGAGTGGTCTGAAGGGGCTGACCGGCGTTTCCGACATGCGCGATGTCGAGGCGCGCGCCGCCGAGGGCGACGCGTCGGCGCAGCTTGCCATCAATATCTATGCCTACCGCGCGCGCAAGTATATCGGGGCCTATGCGGCGGCGATGGGTGGGCTGGATGCGCTGGTGTTTACGGGTGGGATCGGAGAGAACTCGCCCTCGATGCGGCGACGGATTTGCGACGGGCTGGATTTTCTGGGCATCCGGCTGGATCACGACCGCAATCAGGCGGTTGATCTGACGGGCAGGGCGGCGCCGCAGATTCAGGCCTATGGGGCACGGGTCAATGTGCTTGTGACCGAGACCGCCGAGCAACTGATGATCGCGCGCGAGGTGGCCGAAGCCATCGCGGCGCGGGAACCGGCCCGTATGACAATTCCGATAGCGGTCTCGGCGCGGCATGTGCATCTGTCGCGCGCCAGTGTCGATGCGCTGTTCGGTCCCGGCTATGAGCTGACCCCGGACAAGCCCTTGCGACAGAAAGGGCATTGGGCGGCGCGCGAACGCGTCACCTTGCACGGGCCGAAGGGCGAGATCGCACAGGTTGCAATCCTTGGGCCCTTGCGGCCCCGGACCCAGATCGAGATTTCGCGCACCGACGGCTTCGCGCTGGGACTGGATGCGCCGGTGCGCCAGAGCGGCGATCTGGACGGTTCGGCACATGTACGCCTGATCGGCCCTGCCGGGTATCAGGATACGGATGGGCTGATCGTTGCCGCGCGGCATATCCACATGAACAGCGCTGACGCCCGCGCGGCGGGTATCGCCGACGGGGAAACCGTGCAGGTCACGCTGGACGATACCGGGCGGGGCCTGACCTTTTCGGGGGTGCTGGTGCGGGTCAGTGACGCGGCCTTTACCGAAATGCATATCGATACGGACGAGGCCAATGCGGCGGGGATCCGGGGCGCGAGCGCAGGAGAAATCCGACTGATTTGCGCAATGCGGATGGTGTGACTTCTGCGCTGTATGAGATGTGGCCTGCGGCAGCACGAGAAGCGTTAAAATGTGTGATTTCAGATAGTAAAACTACGTTCCTGAACCACTCTTGTCTGAAAACCATGAAGCATGAGAGTTGGATTCTTCCCCGCCGTCGGTCGCTGGCACCGTTCCGACAGGGGATTTGCACTGCGTCGGGGTCGTATCGTCATGGCTCCACCGGGGCGAGCGTGATTGTGCCGGCCTCTGCCAAGCGCCGGACCGTCGCGGCCAGACGCAGCGCTGCCGCGTCATAGGCATCGCTTGCGGGGGGCGGCACTGCGACGGCATCTTCGCGCAGCGTTTCTGCCACGCGTTTCGACATGTTTTCCAGCAGAAAGTCGATCGTGGGCTGATCCTCGGGCTGTTTCGCGGCCATCACAAGCATCAGATCCTCTGTGCTGGCTTCGCGCATCACGGTCGGCACATCGCGCGTGGCCAGCCGGGCGGGAATATCCTGAAAGGTGAAAAGCGCCTTGCGTATTCCGACCGCATAACCCTGATCGGCGCGTTCGACATCGCGCAGAAGCTGGTCACGCAGGGTTGCGGGCGAGACATTCAGGATCTCGCCCATCCGGCGGCTGGGGGGCGCCGAGAAAGCGCGACTGGGCTTTGCGCCGAGCTGTTCAGCCAGGGTCGCGCCGATCCGCGCGACCGTTTCGGGAAGGATATCTTCCGTGCGCGACAGGCTGATGGCCAGCGCCTGTGCGTCTTCGGCGGGCAGTTTCATCAGGATTTGCGCGGCCTTGTCCGTGCTGATCTTCGAGAGCATTACCGCGCCGACAAGCTGCGATTCCTGCGTGAGCAGGTGCAGCAGATCCGCAATTTCGGCCTGATCCACGACAACCCAGGGATCATTTTCGCCTTGCCCGCGTGACAGGGCGCGCAGGGTCTGGGTCGCGCGCGCATCCAGTTTGCCGTCCAGCAGCGACAGCGCCCCTTCCAACCCGTCGGGAAAGGACAGGCCCACCTGTTCCAGCATCTCGACAAATTCTTCGACCACCGCGCACATGGTCGCACGATCCACCAGACGCATGCTGCCCAATGTCTGCGTGAGTTGCGATTGCAGGTCATGGGGCAGGGCGGAAACGGGGGCGTCCAGCCCTTCGGCCAGAAGCAGGCGCACGATGATTGCGGCTTTCTGGGCACCGCTCAGATGGTCGGTGCGTGCGCGTGCGTCCGGACGGGGTGGTGACGCGGTTCCCGCGACCGGTCCGCCCATGCGCGCCGCCGACACCATAAGCTGTTGATCTGCGCCCGTCATGCCGTGATCCCGCACCAGTCCTGTGATGGGTCGCAGCATCGCGCAAAACCTTCAACAAAGCGTTTAAGCCGATGCGCGCGCATAAAAAAGCGCGCCCACGCATCTGGCCGTGGCGCGCTACAGATTCAGTCAGGCTCAGCTGCTGACGGGTTCGATGCAGGTCATCGTGTCCGCGTCATAAATCTGGCCCTCTGCACAGGCCGATGCCGTGTCATGGCGCGTCGAGCACATGGCAGAAGCAAGGGCAGGGGTCAGACCCAGCACCAATGCAGCGAGGGTAATCTTCAGTTTCATGCAAACTCTCCTTCTGCTGTGTGAAAAAGCATAGCACGATTCTTTCAAAATCAACGCTGCAGAGGTCATTTTCAGGCGAAAACCCGCGCGAAAATCGTCTCGACATGTTTGGTGTGATAGTCGAGATCAAATTTTGAGCGGATTTCATCTTCGCTCAGTGCGGCGCGCACATCGCTGTCGCCCAGAAGTTCGTCAAGGAAATCCGCGCCTTGTTCCCAGACCTTCATCGCATTGCGCTGCACGAGCGTATAGGCATCCTCGCGCGAGACACCGGCCTGGGTCAGTGCCAGCAACACGCGCTGCGAATGGATCAGACCCCGGAACTTGTTCATGTTGGTGATCATGTTGTCAGGATAGATCACCAGCTTGTCGATCACACCGGTCAGGCGCGCCAGCGCGAAATCCAGCGTCACGGTCGCATCCGGTCCGATCATCCGCTCGACCGAAGAATGTGAGATATCGCGCTCATGCCAGAGCGCCACATTCTCCATCGCCGGGATCACCGCCATGCGCACCAGCCGCGCAAGACCCGTCAGGTTCTCGGTCAGCACCGGATTGCGCTTATGCGGCATGGCGCTGGAACCTTTCTGACCTTTCGAGAAAAACTCTTCGGCCTCAAGGACTTCGGTGCGCTGCATATGGCGGATTTCAACGGCGATATTTTCGATGCTGGAGGCAATCACCCCAAGCGTCGCGAAGAACATCGCGTGACGATCCCGCGGGATGACCTGTGTGCTGATCGGTTCCGGCTCCAGCCCCAACTGGGCGCAGACATGGGCTTCAACGCTGGGGTCGATATTGGCGAAAGTGCCCACGGCACCGGAAATCGCGCCTGTGGCGATCTCGGCCCGCGCGGCCAGCAGGCGGTCACGATTGCGCTTCATCTCGGCGTAGAACCGCGCCAGCGTCAGGCCCATCGTGGTGGGTTCAGCGTGAATCCCGTGACTGCGACCCATGCGGATGGTGAATTTATGCTCCATCGCGCGGCGCTTGAGCGCATCAAGCAGGGCGTCCATATCGGCCAGAAGCAGATCGGCGGCGCGGACAAGCTGCACATTGAAGGTGGTGTCCAGCACGTCCGAGCTGGTCATGCCCTGATGCACGAAGCGCGCTTCCTCATTACCGATGATCTCGGCCAGATGCGTCAGAAAGGCGATGACGTCGTGTTTGGTGACGGCCTCGATCTCGTCGATGCGCGCGACATCGAATTCGACATCCCTGGCTTTCCAGACAGCCTGCGCACTGGCTTCGGGGATCACGCCGAGTTTCGCTTGCGCATCGCAGGCATGGGCTTCAATCTCATACCAGATGCGGAACTTGGTTTCCGGCGACCAGATGGCAACCATTTCAGGACGGGAATAGCGCGGGATCATGAGCGCGGCTTTCTTGGCTTGGGACAGGTTGTGCGCGTCATAACGTTCGGGGCGGCTGGCTTCAAGCCATCCAAGTATGTCTGTATTTAACATAATACTGATTATGGGAATCAAGGATTAAACATATTCAAGTCTTGCAATATTAAATGGCGACCGTATATAGCCACCACAGTATTATTCCCTCAGTCGCAAGGCCGCCGCATGCTCTCGAAATTCCTGCCCTTCCTGACATGGGCCCGCCGTTATTCCCGCGCTGATCTGGGCAATGACGTGATCGCGGCGCTGGTTGTGACCATCATGCTGATCCCGCAAGGCATGGCCTATGCCATGCTTGCAGGTCTGCCGGCTCAGGCCGGGCTTTACGGGGCGATGCTGCCCTTGTTGCTCTATGCGATGTTTGGCTCGTCGCCGTCGCTGGCGGTCGGCCCTGTGGCTGTGGTCGCGCTGATGACCGCTGCCGCCGCAGGCGCTGTGGCAGAGATCGGCGCGCCGGGGTTTCATCTGGCAGCCCTCTGGATTGCGCTTCTGTCGGGCGGGATGATGCTGGCCTTGGGTCTGCTGCGCTTGGGTTTTCTGGCGAATTTCCTCAGCCATCCGGTGATTTCGGGTTTCATCACTGCCGCCGGAATTCTGATTGCAGCCAGCCAGTTGCGCCATCTTCTTGGCACCAATATCAGCGGCAAGACGCTGCCCGAAGTGGTGCCGTCGCTTGCTGCGAATATTTCCGGGCTGTCCCTGCCGACAGTCCTGCTCTCGGCATTGGTGCTGGGATTTCTGTTCTGGTCGCGCGGGGGCATGGCCAAGCTTCTGATGCGTCTGGGCCTGTCAGCGCCGCTTGCCAAACTGCTGGCCAAAACCGCGCTGCTGATTGCCGTTGTCGGCTCTACACTGCTGGTCTGGGGGTTTGACCTGAACCAGAACGGTGTGGCCATCGTGGGCGATATCCCGCGCGGCCTGCCGCCTCTGGGCCTGCCAGAGTTCAACCTGTCGCTGATCCAGATCCTCGCGGCCCCTGCGCTGATGATCGCGATTGTGGGCTATGTCGAATCTGTCTCGATCGCGCAGACGCTTGCCGCCAAGAAACGCCAGTCGATCGACCCGGATCGCGAATTGGTGGCGCTTGGGCTGGCCAATCTCGGCGCTGGTGTCACGCAGGCCATGCCGGTCACGGGCGGGTTGTCGCGCTCTATCGTGAATTACGATGCCGGGGCCGCCACGCCTGCCGCCGGGGCAATCACGGCGCTCTTGATCGGGGTCGCGGTGCTCGCACTCACGCCACTGATGTTCTACCTGCCCAATGCCACGCTGGCGGCCATCATCATCGTGGCGGTGGTGTCGCTGCTGGATTTCCGCGCCCTGCCCCGTACATGGGCCTATTCCCGCGCCGACGGGGCCGCGATGGCTGCGACAATGGCGGTGACACTCCTGATCGGGGTCGAACAGGGTTTGCTGGCGGGTGTGGGTCTGTCGCTGTTCCTGTATCTGTTCCGCACCTCGCGCCCGCATATGGCGGTGGTGGGTCAGGTTCCGGGGACCGAGCATTTCCGCAATGTGGATCGTCATGCCGTCGTGACGGACCCGGCAGTGTTCTCGATCCGCGTGGACGAGTCGCTCTATTTCCCCAATGCCCGCGCGCTGGAGGACCGGATCGTGCAGGCGCTGGCCGACGCCCCGGATCTGCGCCATGTCGTGCTGCAATGCTCTGCGGTGAATTACATCGACGCCTCGGCGCTTGAGAGTCTGGAGGCAATCAATGACCGGCTGCGCGCGGCGGATGTGGCGTTTCATCTGTCCGAAGTGAAAGGCCCGGTGATGGACCAGCTTGAACGCAGTCATCTCCTGCACGAGTTGACCGGGCAGGTGTACCTCACGCAGTTCGATGCGATGAAAGCCCTTGCCCCCGATGTGACGGAACCCTGCCTGCACTCCGCGCGATGCGACTCGCGCTTGCGCACGGTCTGAGCGCAGATCTATCGGCAATGCGCCGCGCATCGGCCCGCTAGCGGGTATGCGGCGCGGGAACCGGGGCATTTCCGGCGGAGTTTCGCCGCGCGACCGGGGTCAGATTGCAGCTTTCCGCCAGCCCCGAACCCCCTTTGATCCGAGGGGCTTGCGGCGGGCAGCCTGCCCGCCCATCTTCCGCCTGCAGTTGCACAGGGTGGTCCTGTGCAGCGCCGCAAAGCGAAGGAGAGAAAGATGAAAACCATTCCGTCACTCGCAGCCGCAATCGTTCTGATGGCCGGTCTGGCCCATGCGCAGGACATGAACGCCACAAGCTGGACGCAGGAAGAGTTCATGGCCGCTTACCCTGAGCTGACCGAAGAGCAGTTCGACCAGATCGACCTGAATGATGACGGTATCATCGACCCGGACGAATATCTGCTGGCGATTGATGCCGGTCTGATCGCGCCGCTCGAAGGCTGAGGTCGCAAGTCGCGCGATCACATGCTTGCGACATGCGACCGCGCTGCCCTTTGATGACCTGGAAGCCATGACAAGGGGGGTGCCGCAGTGCTGCGGCACCCCCTCATCAAGCCCGATCCGGCGGCAAAAGTCCAGTCGACCTGCCCCGCGCCCGGTTGCGCGCGCTCTCACCGTCCCACACGACGCACCCGGAACGCAAAACGGCACCCGCCGAGGGTGCCGTTTCATCTTCAGACCATCCCGCAGGGTCAGGCGTTCAGCTTCGCCACTTCGGCTGCGAAATCTTCTTCCTTCTTCTCGATCCCCTCGCCCACGCCCATGCGGACGAAGGCGACGATCTCGACACCTGCATCCTTCGCGGCCTGCGCCACGGTGATATCGGGGTTCATGACGAATTTCTGGTTCACAAGCGTGTTTTCTTCCAGAAACTTCTTCATCCGGCCAGGAATGATGTTGTTGGTGATCACGGCTTCGGGCTTGGGCTTGTCAGCGGTCGCATTCTCTTCCAGCGCCTTCTGGGTCTGGACCGCGCGCTCGCGCTCGACCAGTGCCGGGTCAAGTGCTGCTTCATCCAGCGCCAGCGGGCTGGAGGCTGCGATATGCATTGCGATCTGCTTGCCGATGCCATTATCAGTGCCTTTCAGCGCGACCAGCACACCGATCCGGCCCATACCTTCGCTGGCAGCATTGTGGACATAAGAGGCCACAGTGTCGCCTTCGACCGCATCCATGCGGCGCAGCGTCATGTTCTCGCCGATCTTGGCGATGGCATCGGTCAGCACGGTCGCAACCGGCTTGCCACCCAGATCAGCCTCTTTCAGGCCGTCCAGATCGCTCACACCCAGAGCGGCAGTCGTGATCTGCGCCACCATGCCCTGAAACTCGGCATTCTTGGCCACGAAATCGGTTTCCGAGTTGATCTCGACAGCGACACCCTTGCCACCATTGACAGCAACGCCCACCAGACCCTCAGCGGCCACACGGTCAGCTTTCTTCGCGGCTTTTGCCAGGCCCTTGGTGCGCAGCCAGTCAACTGCCGCTTCCATATCGCCATTGTTTTCGGTCAGAGCCTTCTTGGCATCCATCATGCCTGCGCCCGTCGATTCGCGCAGTTCCTTCACCATTGCAGCGGTGATCGTCATGGTCATTTCTCCTGCAAATCAGATGTGACAGGGCGGGGTTATCCCGTCCCTGTCACGAAATCATGTCACGGGCTGGCTCAGGCCTCGGTTGTCTCGATCCCGGCCTCGGCCAGAACTTCCTCGACCGGGGCTTCTTCCAGCGCACCAAGGTCGATCCCGGCAGCGCCCATCTGCGCGGTCATCCCGTCCAGCGCCGCACGCGAGACCAGATCGCAATAGAGCGCGATGGCGCGGGCCGCGTCATCGTTGCCGGGGATGATGTAATCCACGCCTTCGGGCGGGCAGTTGGTATCCACCACGGCCACAACCGGGATACCCAGTTTCCTGGCTTCCAGAATGGCCAGGTCTTCCTTGTTCACATCGATCACGAACAGCAGCGACGGAAGGCCGCCCATGTCGCGGATACCACCAAGCGAAGCCTGCAGTTTGGCCTGCTCGCGCTCCATACCCAGACGCTCTTTCTTGGTCAGGCCCTCGGCGCCGCTTGCCAGCTGCTCGTCAATGGCTTTCAGACGCTGGATCGACTGGGACACGGTTTTCCAGTTGGTCAGCGTGCCGCCCAGCCAACGGTGATTCATGTAATATTGTGCAGACCGCTCTGCGGCTTCAGCCACATGCTTGGCCGCCTGACGCTTGGTGCCGACGAACAGGACGCGCCCGCCTTTGGCGACAGTTTCGCGCACCACATTCAGCGCCGCGTCGAGCATCGGCACGGTCTGGGTCAGGTCGAGAATGTGAATGCCATTGCGCTCGCCATAGATATAGGGCGCCATGCGCGGGTTCCAGCGCTGGGTCTGGTGGCCGAAGTGAACGCCAGCTTCCAAGAGCTGACGCAGCGTGAATTCAGGAAGCGCCATATCGTTTTCCTTTCCGGTTTGCGCCTGAGCAGAGGGTTTCAAGGCTTTCGCCTCAACCGGTGGACCTGCGGGGGCTGTCTGTCCCGTGGCCCGACCTCTGCCTGTGAAGTGGCGCGCTGTTAGCCTATGGGCGCGGGGAAGGCAAGAGGGTGCTGTAGGGTGCGTGCTGAGCACGCACCTTACCCCTGCGTCAGTGTGAGACATGCGCGCATGCGCGTGCCCAGGCCCGCAGCGCCTGATCGCGCGTCATCCCGCTCCAGAGCAGTTTTCACGCGCCTCGTTCCAATGCGTGACCGGGGTGCGCGGGTGTTCTACCAGATCATAGCCTTCGGGAAAGCCGCTCAGGATCGCAGGCTGCGGGGCATAGGGTACCGCCTCTATCAGCGGCGCGCGCAGAAAGGCGATTTCAAGCAAGGCCACCTCGTGGCGCGCCTTGTGCTTGCGCATGTTATTGGCAAGCCGCAGGTGCTTGTCATGAAGCTCTGCGAGCGTGCCGGCCATCAGGCAAAGGCCGCTTCCAGAGCGACTTCGATCATGGCGCCGAAACTCTGCTCGCGCTCGGAGGCAGGCAGCGCCTCATGCGTCAGCAGATGGTCCGAGATGGTCAGAACGGCCAGCGCGCGCGCCTTGTGCCGGGCCGCGACCGCGTAAAGCTCGGCCGCTTCCATCTCGACACAGAGGACGCCGTGGCGGGTCATCACCTCGTTCAGATCCGGGCGTTCGTCATAGAACACATCGGAGGAATAGATATTGCCGACATGCACCCGCGCGCCCTGCCCTGTCGCGGCCCTGTGCGCGGCCGACAGCAGGCCGAAATCGGCGCAGGGGGCGAAGTTCAGCTCGCGGAACATGCCGCGCGAGGGCGTGGTGAGCGTGGTGCAGGTCTGCGCCAGCACAATGTCACGGATATGCACATCCGCCTGCATCGCCCCCGCTGATCCCACCCGGATCAGGGTTTTCGCACCATAGTCGCGGATCAGTTCATTGGCATAGATCGAGAGCGACGCCATGCCCATGCCAGAGCCGTGGATCGTGACCCGATGCCCGCGCCAGTGGCCTGTATAGCCCAGCATGCCGCGCACCTGATTGATACAGACGGGGTTTTCCAGAAACCGCTCGGCGGCCCATTTCGCCCGCAACGGATCGCCCGGCATGAGCACAGTTTCGGCAATCTCGCCCGGTTTTGCCCCGATATGAATGGTCATCTCTCGCCCCTTGCTTTGTTTGGGCCATGATTGCCCCCTTCCCCCATGCTGCGCAAGCGCCTATAGATCGGCGCGATAGTCGAAAGGAGCGCCCATGCGTCAGGCCACGATCACCCGCAAGACGGCAGAGACCGATATCAGCGTCACCATCAATCTCGATGGATCTGGCCAGTATCGCTGTGAAACCGGCGTGGGGTTCTTCGATCACATGCTCGACCAGCTTGCGCGCCATTCGCTGATCGATATGGAAATCCGCGCCACGGGCGATCTGCATATCGACGATCACCACACGGTCGAGGATGTGGGCATCGCACTCGGTCAGGCGTTGGTCGCGGCTTTGGGTGACAAGCGCGGCATCCGGCGCTATGGCGAGTGCCATCTGCCGATGGATGATGCGCAGATCCGCTGCGCGCTTGATCTGTCGGCGCGGCCTTATCTGGTGTGGAATGTCACATTCCCAACTGCGAAGATCGGCACATTCGACACGGAACTGGTGCGCGAATTCTTTCAGGCGGTCGCCAGCCATGGCGGGATCACGCTGCATATCGACCAGTTGCACGGGATCAATTCGCACCATATCTCTGAAGCCGCCTTCAAGGCGGTGGCGCGGGCGCTGCGCGCAGCGGTCGAGCCGGACCCGCGCAAGGGCGATGCGATTCCGTCGACCAAAGGGGCGCTGTGACCGTGCTGACAGTTCTGGTGGATTACGACAGCGGCAATCTGCATTCCGCTGAAAAAGCCTTTCAGCGCATGGCTCAGGAAGTAGGCGGGGGTGAGGTGATCGTGACCACGCGCCCTGAGGATGTGGCGCGTGCCGACCGGATTGTGTTGCCCGGTGACGGGGCCTTTCCCGCCTGCCGCCGCGCGCTGGGCGCGGTGGATGGCATGATTGACGCGCTGAGCGAGGCGGTGCAGCGCCGCGCGGTGCCCTTCATGGGGATCTGTGTCGGCATGCAGATGCTGGCCACACTGGGGCGCGAATATGAAGATGTGGCGGGGCTGGACTGGATCGGTGGCACAGTCGAGCGGATCGCACCGAGCGACCCAAGCCTGAAAGTGCCGCATATGGGCTGGAATGATCTGGTCATCGACCGCGCCCATCCGGTGCTGGAGGGCGTGGCGACGGGCGATCATGCCTATTTCGTGCATTCCTATCAGTTCCATGTTGCGGATCAGAGCGATCTGCTGGCGCATGTCGATTATGCCGGGCCGGTCACAGCGATCGTGGCGCGTGGCAATGTGATCGGCACGCAGTTTCACCCGGAGAAATCGCAGGCGACCGGGTTGCGGATGATTGCGAATTTTCTGACCTGGCGGCCCTGAGCTGAGGTCGGGGTTTCTGAGGCAAGGGGGGGGGGGGGGGGGGGGGGGGGGGGGGGGG
>JAFIEM010000217.1 GCA_020832555.1 Natronohydrobacter sp.
GGAACGCGGCTCGGCCTATGAGAGCCAGATCCCCGAGCGGCGCGAAATGCGCGCTTTTGTTGTGCGCCAGTTCAAGAAGCAGGACGTGCTCTGGGCCTCCGAAATCCAGGGCATCCGCGATTTCGGTTCGGAAACCGCCGTGCAGCAGGTCCAGACCGAAGTTGCCCGCAAGCTGGGCCGCCTGCGCAATGACGCCGAGGCCACGTTCGAGTTCCACCTCTTCAACGGCATTCAGGGTGTGGTGAAGGACCCCAAGGACGGGGCCACGGTGATCAACTACTACACCGAGTTCAACATCACTCCGGCGGCCGAGGTGGATTTTGACCTCGACAACCAGTCGCCCGCATCGGGCGCACTGCGCAAGCGCTGCCAGGCGATGATCGAAAGCGTCGAGGACAGCCTTGGCGGGCTGGCAGCCGGTCAGGTGCAGATGCGCGCCGAATGCGGATCGGCCTTCTTCGCCGATCTGGTCGCCCACAAGGAGGTACGCGAGACCTATCTCAACACGGCAGCCGCAGCCGATCTGCGCGGCCGTGTGGGCGAGGAGGTCAGCTTTGGCGGCATCACCTTCCGCCGCTATCGGGGCGGGCTTGGCTTCGGTGTGCCCACTGACAAGGCCTACTTCTACCCCGAAGGCGTCGAGGGGCTGTTCGAGATCTACTACGCCCCCGCCGACACCTTCGAGACGGTCAACACCGTCGGCCTGCCGCTCTATGCCCGCATGATCCCGGATCGCGACCGCGATGAATGGGTGCGGCTGGAAATCGAGAGCAATCCGCTGCCAATCTGCACCCGCCCGCAGGTGCTGCGCAGCGCAAGGCGGACGTGATGAACGCCTTTGCCGCCGCCATCGATGGGTTGTTTGCCGACGGCAATATCGCGCGGGACGCTGTCTATATTGCCGAGGGCGGCGCACCCCAACTCGTCCGCGTGGTCACGCGCCGCGCGGACGAGGTCACCAGCTTCGGTGAGGCGCGGCTCTGGTCTGAGACTACGCGCGTTGATCTGCGCGTGGCTGAGGTGACAGCGCCGCGCCCTGGCGACAGGATTGAGATAGAGGGCGAGGCTTTCCTTATTCAGGGCGAGCCCGTCGGCGATCGCGAGCGGCTGATCTGGACCGTGGATCTGAGGCCAGCATGAAACTGAAACTGGACATCACCCCTGATCTGGTTGCCATGATGGCGGCCGAAATCAAGGCTGGTGAACGCGCTGTCAGTACTGCCACGCGCGAGGCTGGCAACAGTCTCAAGAACTCGTGGCGCGCGCAGATCACCGGCGCGGGGTTGGGTCAGCGGCTGGCGCGAACCATCCGATCCGAGCAATTTCCCAAGGGCAAACCCAGCCTGAATGCAGCATCGCTGGTCTGGTCAAAGGCCCCGACTATCATCAATGCACATGATACCGGGCCGCTCATCCGCTCGAAAAACGGGTTCTGGCTGACGATTCCAACGCCAGCCGCCGGACGCGGGTTGCGCGGTGGGAGGATCACCCCGGGAGAATGGGAACGCCGCACAGGCCTGCGGCTGCGCTTCGTATATCGGCGCAGTGGGCCAAGCCTTCTGGTTGCAGAGGGGCGGCTGAACGCACGCGGCCGCGCTGTGGCATCACGGTCGAAAACTGGGCGCGGTGTGACCACTGTGCCGATCTTCCTGCTTGTGCCGCAAGTGAAGCTGCCGAAGCGGCTAGATCTCGCGCGGGATGCCGCAAGGGCACAGGACGAATTGCCAGGAATGATTGTGGCGAGCTGGGTGGAGGCACGAGCATGAGCGGCCAGCGGGGCCGGGCCTAAGTTTCTCCTCGCACAATAGCCAGCAGTCGACGGAACTCAGAATCTTCGGCATCACGCTTCCAGAAGTTGATGAAACGAGCCACAACTTGGAGATTTCCGAGTTCGTAGTGGCCGGAGCTGTCAATGCGATCCAAAGACGGTCGCAACTGCAAGTCTGGACCATCAAACTGCAAGACAATTCCTGAAATAGCGCACCTATCACCTGTTTCCTCCAGCAGCTCTTTAAGATGCGCCATGAGAGCTTCTTTCGAGAGCCGGAGGTCCTTGTTCTTGATAGTGCGTTCCACTGTCTGCCCGTAGGAATGCTTCGCCGTTTGGTTGGCCTGTTCAGCCATGTTCCAGATCGCGATGTCCCTGGAGCCAAGGTAGTGGCCCGTGTTTTGACGTTCTAGTCTACTCATCCACCAGAAGGCGTCGAGTGTCCACAGGTCCACTTTCAAGTCTCTTGCCAGCTGATGGAGCACGGAATTGATTATTTCATACCTTTCCCCCTCCGATGAACCGTGGGGGAAAGCTGGCCACACACCTCGCTCCCGCATTTCGGGTTCGCTGGTGCCGTTCCAAACCCCGTAGCGATCAGGATATGCCAAGAGCAATATGGGTGTAAGAGTGGCCGCACCGACGCCACGCAACATGGAAAGGGCGGAATCAAATCTGTCCGAGATCGGTTTTGTTTCGTTTACCAGGACAGTTATAGCTTCTCGCAGACTTTCCATATCGTCTGCGGCCCGGCGCCCCAGGCGCTCTAAACCTGTCCAGTGGTGATTGTGCTTGAAGCTGAGAAAATCCAGATAGTCCTGCTTGGTCAGACTTTGCGGATCTCGGAATATCGGCCCAAAACGATCGAGTACTTCATCACGCTTTGCGACAATATGACGAATATCCGGCAGACTGAGAGCCTTTTCGACGTTGAACAGCATTATCGAACCTCTCAAGAGTGCGCCTGACCACAACCGTGTCGAAATCTGTGCAAACGCGCAAGACGGCATTTTTGATGTGATGATCGGCAGAGAACCGTGCCCACCCCTCGCGAAACCATTCTC
>JAFIEM010000218.1 GCA_020832555.1 Natronohydrobacter sp.
TCAACAAGTCCGAGGGACTCCCCGAACTTCTGGGCGATATCCAACTCTGACAGCGCGGAATCGATTTCCGCATTGTCGAATTGGCTGAGAGCTTGCCGGGTCTCCTCATCAACAGGCGACAGAAAGCCGTTCTCTTCGGTCGCGAGAACAAAAATCTTCGATCCGAACCTGTTTCGGATTTCCCCCAGCAGTTGCAACTGTTTTCCGCTGATCCGGTCGGCAAGCACGATTCTGCCGTTAAGACTGACGCGAATATAGGGTTCGGGCTCGACAGGTTTGGCTGACCCTGCCATGGAATGGATCAGCAATCCTTCGGGCTTGGGTTCTTCGTTTCGGCGCGCCTGCTCCTGGCGCATCCTGGTGAACCCGCCATTGCTGATCTGGTCCGCCAGCTTGCGGATGGTTCCGGCATTTTCGGAAAGCAACCGCTTGGCCCGCACGTCTTCAAGACGCGGACCTTCGCGCTTAGAAATAATATCCACGCGCATTCCTCCCTCGCGAAATATTAGCATCTGATGCACTGTGATGCTACGTCAAAGTGTCGCAGCATCCTCTTTTGCGCAGAAACCCACCGGGTTTCGGCAGGGCGCTCCCCTCGTCATGCCCTCGGGAACAGTTGCCTGTCACAAGGCGTGGACACCACTTCTGACTGTTGGTCATGAAGGCCGCAAGATCGGCCTTCGCCGCATCAATATCCCGCGCCTCGAAAGCTCTTCCAGTGTCGAACCCTTCGGGCATCGGATCCATGTCGTTGCGGCTGAGGGTCCGCAGGTTCAACGCGCTCGGCCACCAATCGCGCTCCCGCGCAATCACACCGCCCTGTTGAAAGCGCACCGGATCCCCGCGACCGGAGGGGAGTTCGGTCGCGGGGCGCGCCGGGATGCGATACCGGAAAACCGCATCCCGGAAACTGACGCAGCAGCAGAAATCAGACGCGCTCTCAAACGGAACTGGTTTCCGCGCGCTGTCTCCAGCCTGTCAGAGCATGACTTCGCCACCATTGGGCGAAATGCACGTTCCGTGGAAAAAGCTGCCCTCGGGCGAGGCTAACAGAACCGCCGCGGGCGTGATCTCGTCCACTTCAGCAAAACGCCCCAGCGGGATCGCCGCCTTCAGCGTGTCCAGCAGTTCTTGTGACAGGGGTGTCAGAAGGTCGGTGTTGGTGACACCCGGTGCGACAGCATTGACCAGAACCCCGGTGCCCGCGCATTCCAGCGCTAGCGCGCGGGTGAAGGTCATATTCGCCCCTTTGGCCGCGCAGTAATGCGTCAGCGTCGGAGCGCCCTTATAGGCCAGTTGCGACGTGATGTTGATGATCCGGCCACTGCCCCGCTTCTTCATGTCACGATAGACAGTCTGGGCCATGAAGAACGTACCTTTCACATGCACATCCAGCATCCGGTCGAAGCTTTCCTCGCTGATATCCTCGAAAGCTTCGGTTATGTTATGGCCTGCATTATTGACCAGAATATCGATTTCACCCAAGGCCCCCTTGGCGTCTGCATAGAATGCCTGGATCGCAGCGACCGAGGACACATCGCATTCAGCGGCATATGCCTTACGCCCCAAGGCGCTGATAGCCTTGGCGGTTTCGGCGGCGCGGTCATTGTCGCGGTAGTGGCAAAAGGCGATATCCGCGCCTTCCGCTGCCAGCCCCAGCGCAATACCGCGCCCGATCCCTCGCGATCCGCCTGAAACGATTGCTGTCTTGCCAGCCAGTTTCTGTGTGGTCATCTCACTCTCTCCTTGTTTGGATTACTTGCGTCCGAGCAACTCGGCACCACCGCCCAGTGCTGGCCCCTCGGTCGGATCGGCCTCGCCTTCTTCCAGATGGCCGACCAGCGTCTCGGTGGTCAGGATCAACGTCGCAACTGACGCTGCATTCACCAGCGCACTGGCAGGCACACGGGCGGGATCGATGATCCCAGCTTCGAACATGTTCCCGATCTCGCCTGTGACGGCGTTGTAGCCATGATCCTTCGGCGCGCTGACCACATTATCCGAGACGATATCCGCATCGGCACCGGCATTGCGGGCGATACGCCGGACCGGTGCGGTCAGGACCGAGCGCACAAGTGCAACACCGCGCGCGATATCCCCAGACACATTCAGACCATCGAGGCAGGGCGCAAGCTGAGCCAGCGCTGTCCCGCCACCGGCGACAACCCCATCTTCCACAGCGGCACGCAGCGCGCAGAGCGAATCGTCGATCAGCTGGATGGTTCGCTTCTGTTCGACAGGCGTAAACCCGCCCGCATAGATGATCGCGCTACCACCGGTCAGTTTGGACATGCGCTCGCGCAGCTTGTCCTTCTCGATATTCGGCGGGGCCGCGTCATACTGGCGCTGCACCTGCGCGCGCCGTGCCATGATCGCATCGGGGTCGCCTTCGCCGCGCAGGATGCTGGTATGCGACGCCTGCGTACGCACCATGCCCGCGCCGCCGAGTTGCGCCCGCGTGACCGTCTCGACCTTCTTGCCCAGATCCCGCGCCAGAACCTCGCCGCCGGTCAGGATGGCCAGGTCGTCCATCATTGCCGAACGCCAGTGGCCGTATTCCGGGGGATGCACGATCAGGTATTTGCCCGCACCACCGTTTTCCAGCAGCGTGATCACCACTTCGGGCGCGATCTCTTCGGCGACGATCAAGAGCGGGCGGCCTTCCTCGTCGGCGATCCGCCGTGCATTGTCCAGCAGCGCAGGTTTCAGGATCTTCTGATCTGTCATCAGGATCAGAGGGTTGCGCAACACCGCTTCCATATTCTCGCGATCCGTGACCATGTGATGCGAGATATAGCCGCGCTCGAAGGACAT
>JAFIEM010000232.1 GCA_020832555.1 Natronohydrobacter sp.
CCATGGCACTGGTTGAGCGGTTCGGGGGCGGCCTGCCGCGCGCAACCGTCGGCTGTTTCTGCGGAACCTCACCCAGCAATCCCAATCAGGCGGCGTTTTTCGCTCTGGATGCTGCTGACCCGGCCGATCTGCTGGTGGCGGATGACGCAGCCCTTTTCGCAGCTGTCGATGCCACCCCGAAGGTCATCCGTTCTGTAACGGTCAACAAGTCGCCCGCCTTGCTATCTGTGCCGGCGCCCAGCGCCGAGCAGTTGCGCCGCGCCGAGGCAATCGCAAACGCGCCCGAGTTCCGGACGCGGGTAGGGCAGGCTCTGGCTGCGCGCTTTCCCGAGGATCCCGCTACGCCCGCCCCGTTGGTGGAGAAACAGATCTATAGCGGCTTCTACAGCCATGCCGACAAGGCGCTGCTGGTGGAGTTCCAGAGTGCCGACTGGCCGCAACGCCAGGAAATTGTTGCCATACTGACCGATCCCCGCCTTCGGCAGCTAGGCCGCCGTCTGGTGGCGTTTTACGCGCCCAAACTGCTTTCGGCCGAAGAGAGCACGCAGTATCGATCTTGGTTGCAAGGGCGCTGGTCGGCTGCAGCCTCACCCGAGGCAGAGTGGATGACCGTTGACAAGGCCCGGCGGGCAATCGCTGAAATAAGCGCTGACAATCGGACTGACCCGTCGTTGATCGAAATTATCGCTACATATTTGAACCGGTTTTAACGCCCCGATGGCGAAGTAGAAGAAAGGCACAAATCCGGCCGACTGTGAGTACATCGCGCAAAAGACTACCCCTCGATCCTTGACTGCCTCGATCGGTGTACTTCGCGGCATTGTTGCTATTGCCTTATTGGGCCAAATTGGCCAAAAGTGGTGACGGCTTAGGTGGGGAGGCGTATGCAGACCCTTAGCGCTAAAGACGCGAAGTACGGCTTCGGACGGTTGATCGATCTTGCCCGAGCCGAGCCGGTGGTGGTGGCCAAGCATGGGCGAGCTGTCGTCGTCGTTTTGGCCGTCGAGGAATATGAACGGCTGAAGGCGGTCGAGGCCAGCGTAGCCCCCGGTTGCGCTCAGAGTGAAGAATGAATGATTTGTTGAACAATGGCCTGCAGTTGAAATCTGCGATGTGGGACGCCGCGAATACACTTCGCGGTTCCGCTGTCGACCGCACCGACTGGAAGGGCTACATCCTTCCTTTGCTGTTCTTCAAACGCATCTCCGACGTCTGGGACGAGGAGACAGCCGAAGCTCGTGAGATTTATGGCGAAGCCGACCCTTCCTTGTTTCCCGAAGTGCATCGCTTCGTGCTGCCTGAGGGCTGTCACTGGAACGACATCAGGGAAGTCCCGGCCAACGTCGGCGCGGCCCTCCAGAAGGCTATGCAGGAGATCGAGCGGGCCAATCCGGATACGCTGTTCCGCGTCTTCGGGTCGGCGGACTGGGGCAACAAGGAGAAGTTCTCCGACGAGTTGCTGAAGGATTTGATTGAGGGGTTCTCTGAGATCGGGCTCGGCAACACCACCGTCAGCACCGACGTGCTCGGCGATGCCTACGAATATCTGGTAGGCAAGTTCGCCGACGTCACCCGCCGAAACAAGGCGGGCGAGTTCTACACGCCACGCAGCGTCGTGCGCATGATGGTCGAAATCCTCGACCCCCAGGAAAGCGAAAGCATCTACGACCCCGCCTGCGGCACGGGCGGCATGCTGCTTGGGGCTATTGAGCATGTGATGCGAAAGGGCGGTGACCCGCGCACTTTCTATGGGAAAATCTACGGTCAGGAGAAAAACCTGACCACCGCCGCGATCGCCCGGATGAACCTTGTCCTGCACGGGATCGAGGACTTCCAGGTGGCCCGTGAGGACACGTTGCGGAACCCGGCCTTCACGGATTCCAGCACCGGCGGCCTCGCCACCTTCGACTGCGTCATCGCGAACCCGCCGTTCTCGCTCAAGGAATGGGGGCGTGACCTGTGGGAGGCCGACCCCTGGGGCCGGGCCCGGTACGGCATCCCGCCCGAAAGCTACGGCGACTACGCCTTCGTCCAGCACATGATCGCGTCGATGGCACCGACGGGGAACAGCCGCATGGCGGTCGTTCTGCCGCAGGGCGCGCTGTTTCGGAAGTCGGCCGAAGGCTCGATCCGGCAGGCGCTGCTGGAAGAGGACATGGTCGAGGCGGTCATCGGCCTTGCGCCGAACCTGTTCTACGGGACGCAGCTGGCTGGGTGTGTCGTCATCTTGCGCCGCAAGAAACCCGAGGCCCGCAAGAACAATGTGCTGATCATCGACGCCTCTGGCCTGTTCCGCAAAGGCCGGGCGCAGAACTTCCTCGATCAGGAGCACAGCGACCAGATCGTCGCCTGGTACCGCGCCTACGAGGATGTCGAGGACCGCGCCAAGGTGGCGACGCTGGACGAGATCAAGAAGGAAGGCTGGACGCTTAACATCTCGCGCTACGTCCTGCCGCCCATTGGTCAGGACATCCCGCCGCTGCCCGAGGCCGTCGAGGCATTCAAGACCGCGCTGGCGGATGCCCGCGCGGCCGAGGATCACCTGCGCAAGGTGCTGGTCGAAGGGGGGTGGCTGCAATGAGCGGGCTGACGCAACGCGAACTCGAAAGCTATCTCTGGGGCGCCGCCACGCTGCTGCGTGGGCTGGTCGATGCCAGTGACTACAAGCAGTACATCTTCCCGCTGTTGTTCTTCAAACGTCTGTCCGACGTCTGGGATGGGGACTACCAGGAAGCCCTCGATGAAACCGGCGACGAAGGCTATGCCACCGACACCGCCAACGACCGCTTCGTGATCCCCGAAG
>JAFIEM010000219.1 GCA_020832555.1 Natronohydrobacter sp.
CGTTCAGCCGGGGCATGGAACCGGGGATTTGCGTCAGCCGGTCCGATACTTGCGTCAGTGTCGGGATCGAGCCCATCAGACCGGCCGTATAGGGGTGTTCGGCATTCTGGATCACATCGCGCACCGGCCCGATCTCTGCCAGCCGCCCGGCATAGAGCACGGCCACGCGGTCAGCGGTTTCGGCGATCACCCCCATGTCATGCGTGATCAGCATCACGGACGCGCCACGCTCGGCGCAGATTTCCTTCAGCACATCAATGATCTGCGCCTGCACCGACACATCCAGCGCCGTGGTCGGCTCATCCGCGATCACCATTTCCGGCTCGGCGGCCAAGGCGAGCGCAATCACCACACGCTGGCGCATCCCGCCCGAGAAATGGTGCGGGTAATCGTCGATCCGCCGCGCCGCTGCCGGAATTCCCACACGGTCCAGCAGCGCCACAGCGCGCGCGCGGGCCTCCTTCTCGGACACATCCATATGCGTGCGGATCGTCTCGATCAGTTGCTGCGCGACGGTGTAGAGCGGGTTCAGGCTGGTCAGCGGGTCCTGAAACACCATCCCGATGCGGCGCCCCCGGATGCGGCGCATCTTCTCGCGCGGCAGATTGTCGATACGCTCGCCACGCAGCCAGATTTCACCGGATGCGACGCGACCGGGAGGCTCCAGCAGTCCGATGATCGCGGCCCCGGTCAGCGATTTGCCCGCCCCGGATTCGCCGACCATGCCCAGCACTTCACCTTCGGCAATATCAAACGACACCTTGTCCAGCGCGCGCAAAACCCCGCGCCGGGTTGGGAATTCCACGACCAGATCGCGGACGGACAGAAGCGGAGCAGCCATCAGCGCAACCTCGGGTTCAGGGCATCACGCAGCCAGTCCCCCAGCAGGTTGACCGAGAGCGCGAGTGCCAGAAGCGTGATTGAGGGGAAGAGCAGGATCCACCATTCCCCCGAGAACAGGAACCCCTGCCCGATGCGGATCAGCGTGCCCAGCGAGGGCTGTGTGGGGGGCACGCCAACGCCAAGGAAAGAAAGCGTCGCCTCGGCAATGATCGCAAGCGCAAGGCCGATCGTCGCGATGACCAGCACCGGCCCCATGACATTTGGCAGGATGTGCCGCACAAGGATCTTCACCGGATGCGCCCCGATCACGCGGGCGGCCTGCACATATTCCTTGTTCTTCTCGACCATCGTCGCACCCCGCACCACACGGGCATATTGCACCCAGTCCGACAGGCCGATGGCGACGATCAAAACCCAGATCGCCATCGCATCGCGCATCTGGGGCGGGATGAAGCCGCGCGCGATACCGAAGATCAAGAGCGCCAGCAGGATCGAGGGGAAGGTCAATTGCACATCGGCCACGCGCATCAGCAAGCTGTCCACCCAGCCGCCGCGATAGCCCGCGATCAGCCCCAGCGTGATCCCCAGCACCATCGCGAACAGCACCGCCATGAAACCCACAAACAGCGAGATGCGGGCACCGTAAAGAATGGTCGAGAACACATCGCGGCCCTGATTGTCGGTGCCCAGCCAATAGACATTGCCAGTGAACTGGTTCGGCTCCATCGGCGGGGTGAAGCCGTCCATCAGGTTCAGCGAGGCCGGGTTGAACGGATCATGCGGGGCCAGCCACGGAGCAAAGACAGCCGCGAGAATGATCAGGATCGACACCAGCGCCGCGACAATCGCCAGCGGCGAGTGGCGGAAGGACCAGGCAATATCACTGTCCCAGGCGCGGGCGAAGGCATTGGGGCGGTTCTCGGGTGTGAAATCGGTCATGTCATCCCCCTCAATGCCGGGCATTCGCGCGGTCCACGCGCAGGCGCGGGTCCACAGCATAGTAAAGCAGGTCCACGATCAGGTTGATCACGACAAAGACCAGCGCGATCAGCATCAGATAGGCGGCCATCACCGGCACATCGACGAAGCGCACCGAGTTGATGAACAGCGCCCCCACGCCGGGCCATTGGAACACGGTCTCGGTGATGATTGAAAAGGCGATGATGCTGCCCATCTGCAAGCCGGTGATCGTGATGACCGGCACCAGCGTATTCTTCAGCGCATGGCCGAAATGCACGGCCCGGTTCGACAACCCGCGTGCGCGGGCGAATTTGATGTAATCGGTGCGCAGCACTTCCAGCATCTCGGCGCGCACCAGCCGCATGATCAGCGTCATCTGATACAGCCCCAGCGTGATCGCAGGCAGGATCAGCGAGGCGCGACCCGATTCCGTCAAGAGCCCGGTGCGCCACCAATCCCCAATATAAACGGTATCCCCCCGCCCGAAGGATGGCAGCCATTGCAACTCGACCGCAAAGACCCAGATCAGTAGAATACCGATCAGGAAGGTGGGCAAGGACACCCCGATCAGCGAGGTGGTCATGATCGTGCCCGAGACCCACCCGCCCCGGTTCAGCGCGGTATAGACCCCGAAGCCCACTCCAAAGACGAAGGCCAGGATGCCCGAGACCAGCGCCAGTTCCAACGTGGCAGGCAGGCGCGACAGGATCAGCTCCATCACCGGTTGTTGCAAGCGGTAGGAAATCCCGAAATCGCCCTGCACGGCGCGGGCGATGAACTTGCCGAACTGCACCACGAAAGGATCATTCAGCCCCAGCATTTCGCGCAATTCCGCGCGTTCGGCCAAGGTGGTTTCCTGCCCCACCATCGAAGCAATCGGGTCGCCCACGAAGCGAAACAGCGCGAAGGCCACAAGGGCCACCGTCAGCATCACGAGCACGGATTGCGCCAGGCGGCGCAGGATGAAGGCGATCATGTCGGACCTCGCAT
>JAFIEM010000056.1 GCA_020832555.1 Natronohydrobacter sp.
CAGATCAATTCATCCTAAATCCGATCCACCAAATGCCGGGACTGAACACCTAGAAGATTGACCAGATCAAGGCAATCATGCTTGGCTTTTAGTGCTGCCCATATGGCCGCGCAACTGCAAGCAAGCTTCGGATTGCCTGCCGGTCCGCGCGCAAGGAAGGTCGGCAAAGACCCGGAGCACAATACCGGAGCTTTCTGAGGGGCGGGATACGCGCCCCCTTGCAGGCATATGACGGGATGAAGGTCAGGCTCCGGATCAAGGCTGCGTCACATAGCAAAATGATCCGGACGGTCGCGCGGAATGACCCGATATTGCAAGGGGTCGGGGCGGCACCGCTTGCTCAATCGCCCTTGCAGGGCTATGTGAACGCGATCAGACACTGCGTGCAAGAGGGCCCCGATGGCCGATCCGAAGAAGCTGTTCATCAAGACCTATGGCTGCCAGATGAATGTCTATGACAGCGAACGCATGGCCGAGGCGCTGGGCGCGTCGGGCTATGTCACGACGGAACGGGCCGAAGACGCGGATATGATCCTGCTCAACACCTGCCATATCCGCGAGAAGGCCGCCGAGAAGGTCTATTCGGAACTTGGGCGGTTCAAGCCGCTGAAAGCGGCCAATCCTGACCTGAAAATCGGGGTCGCGGGCTGTGTCGCGCAGGCCGAGGGCGAAGAGATCATGCGCCGGCAGCCGCTGGTCGATCTGGTGGTGGGACCGCAGACCTATCACCGGCTGCCGGCGATGGAAGCCGCTGTCCGGCAAGGCGCGCGCGCGGTCGATACGGATTTCCCCGAAGAGGACAAGTTCGAGCATCTGCCCAAAGGCCCGCGCGCCAGACGGGCGCCTGCGGCCTTTCTGACGGTGCAGGAAGGCTGCGACAAGTTCTGCGCCTTTTGCGTGGTGCCCTATACGCGCGGGGCGGAAGTCTCGCGGCCGGTCGATCGCGTCTTGCGCGAGGCTGAGGATCTGGTCGAACGCGGTGTCCGCGAGATCACGCTGCTGGGCCAGAATGTGAATGCCTATCATGGCGAGGGGCCGGGCGGCACATGGGGGCTGGCCCGCCTGATCCGGCGATTGGCCAAGATCGAGGGGCTGGCGCGCATCCGGTTCACGACCTCGCATCCCAACGACATGGAAGATGACCTGATCGCCGCGCATGGCGACGAGCCAAAGCTGATGCCCTATCTGCATCTGCCGGTACAATCGGGCAGCGACAGGATATTGAAGGCGATGGCGCGCAAGCACACGGCGGAAAGCTATATCCGCCTGATCGAACGCCTGCGCGCGGCGCGGCCTGATCTGTTGCTGTCTGGTGATTTCATCGTGGGCTTCCCCGGTGAAACCGATCAGGATTTCGAGGATACCTTGGCGCTGGTGCGCGAAGTGGGCTATGGGCAGGCCTATAGCTTCAAGTATTCCGCCCGCCCCGGCACACCCGCCGCCGAGAAAACGCCTGTGCCCGATGATGTGGCCAGCGAGCGTCTGCACCGTTTGCAGGCGCTCTTGACCGAACAGCAACGCGCAGCGCAGGACGCAATGGTGGGGCGCGAGGTCTCGGTCCTGTTTGAAAAAGCGGGCCGCCTGCCCGGTCAGATGGTGGGCAAGTCGGACTATCTGCATGCGGTGCATGTGACCGACCCGCGCGCAGAACTGGGGCAGATCGCGAAGGTGCGGATCGTGGCATCGGGGCCGAATTCGCTGGCAGGCGAACTGGTCTGACCCGGCCTTGGCGCTAGATATTGTGTCAGTCATGTGAAATTTCGCCGAATCTGCGCGGCTGGATAAATGAATCCTTGCGCGATGCCGGGTCCGTTGGCAGCATGTGATCAGGAACACGCGGCCAGCCACGCCGCCACCAAGGAGGACTTGCTTGGGCATCAGCGCCTTGACCCCGCCATCCGCCGCGACCGCCGCTTCTGTGTCGCAGATCGAATTTGCCAATAACCGCTTGCTGATCGAGTTGTGTGGCGAATATGACCGGAACCTGACCCATCTGGAAAGTCATCTGGGAGTGCAGATCATCCGGCGCGGCAACCAGCTGGATATTCTGGGGCCAGAGGATGTGCGCACGCATACCGTCAAGATCCTCGAAATGCTGTATCAGCGGCTGGAGGAAGGGCGCAGTGTCGAGCCCGGCGATGTGGCCGCATTGATCCGCATTTCACGCGAACCCGACCCAGAGGATGCGAGCGAGGAACAGCTTGAGATGTTCCGCACCGGGCGGCTGGAGATTCGCACGCGCAAGAAGATCATCTCGCCGCGCACCAAGGCGCAGCAGGACTACACCCGCGCGCTGATGGCCAATGTGCTGAATTTCGGGATCGGCCCCGCCGGGACCGGCAAGACCTATATTGCGGTGGCGGTCGGTGTGCAGATGATCTCGGACGGGTTGGTGGAAAAGATCATCCTGTCGCGCCCGGCGGTTGAAGCGGGCGAGCGGCTGGGCTTCCTGCCGGGCGACATGAAGGAAAAGGTCGATCCTTACATGCAGCCGCTTTATGACGCGCTGAATGATTTTCTGCCGTCGAAACAGCTGCAAAAGCTGATGGAGGAACGCAAGATCGAGATTGCGCCCCTGGCCTTTATGCGTGGGCGCACTTTGTCGAATGCCTTCGTGGTGCTGGACGAGGCGCAGAACGCGACCGAGATGCAGATGAAGATGTTTCTGACGCGACTGGGCGAAGGCTCGCGCATGGTGATTACCGGGGATCGGTCTCAGGTCGATCTGCCGCGCGGGGTGCAATCGGGCTTGCGGGCGGCAGAGCGGATTCTGGAGGGGGTCGAGGGGATCAGCTTCAGCTATTTCACCTCGGCCGATGTGGTCCGGCACCCGCTGGTGGCGCGGATCATTCAGGCCTATGAGCGCGACGAGGAAAAAGGTGGCTGATCTGCCGCTGATCGATCCTGTCATCGAGGATGCGCGCTGGAATGAGGACCATCTGACCGCGCTTGCCGAACGCGCGGCGCGGGCGACGCTGGCGCATCTGGGGTTGCAAGCTGACGGTTGCGAAATCGCCTGTCTGGCCTGCGATGATGCCCGGATCGCCGCGCTGAACACCGAGTTTCGCGGCAAGGCGCAGCCGACCAATGTGCTCAGTTGGCCGACATGGGATCTGAGCGCCGAAGAGGACGGCGGCGCGCCTGATCTGCCAGAGCAGGACGACAGCTTGGGCGATATTGCGCTGTCCTATGACACCTGTGCGCGAGAGGCCGCCGAGCAGGGCAAGGAATTTGACGCGCATCTGATGCATCTGATTGTCCATTCGGTGCTGCATCTGCTAGGATATGACCATATTCGTGACAAAGATGCCGCTTTGATGGAAGAAACCGAAGTCGCGATACTTGCGCAACTCGGGGTGGCGGACCCATATGAAACCGGGGCCGAGATGCCCCTGTAACACCGGAAAGGACCGATGGGCGATACGACAGACGGATCTAGAGCAGCGCAGCGCGCGCTGGAGGATCCACGAGAGAGCGAAACGCGGGGCCTGTTCGGCCGGCTTTTCGATGCCCTGACCCCCGATGACGAGGATGCCCGCGAAAGGGCGGATGCACTGGGACAGACCCTGCCGGGCCTGCCCAACCTGCAACGTCTGCGCGTGGCGGATGTGGCCATTCCCAAAGCTGAGATCATCGCGGTCGAACAGGGTGCGTCGCTGGCCGATATCGTGGCGAGTTTCCGCGAATCCGGCTATTCGCGCATCCCGGTCTATGAGGACACGCTCGACAAGCCGCTGGGCTTGCTGCTGCTGAAAGACCTCGCGCTACGCTACGGATTCAATGGGCATCACGAGATTGATCTGCGCGGGCTGTTGCGCCCGATCCTGTATGTGCCGCCCTCGATGCCGCTGTCGGTGCTGTTGCGCAAGATGCAGGCGGAACGTACGCATTTTGCGCTGGTGATCGACGAATATGGCGGTGTGGACGGGTTGGTGACGATCGAGGATCTGCTGGAGCAGGTCGTCGGCGAGATCGAGGACGAACACGACACCGACGAGGATGCGATGATCGTGCAGGAAAGCCCGGCAACGCTGCTGGTAGATGCGCGCGCGGCGCTGGATGAGCTGGAAGACGAGTTGGGTTTTGCCCTGACCAGCGAAGACGATGATGAAGAGATCGACACGCTGGGCGGGCTTCTCTTCGTGCTTGCGGGACGTGTTCCGGTGCGGGGCGAGGTGATCGCGCATCCCTCTGGCGTCGAGTTCGAGGTGATCGAGGCCGATCTGCGCCGCATAAAGCGGTTGCGCGTGCATCTGCCGCAAGCGTTGCGCGACGCGGCGCAGTGACGGGTTCGCCGGTTTGACAGCCTGGGCCAGATGGCGGCCGCGCCTGCAACTGACGGCGGGCTATGGGGTCTTGGGTGCGCTGGCGGCAAGCGGTCAGGCACCTTTGGGCTGGTGGCCGCTCTCGGTGCTGGCGCTGGTGGGGCTGTTCCATGTTCTGCCCCTGTCACAAGGTTGGCGGGTGCTTGCAGGTCGGATGTGGCTTGCGGGCACCGGCTATTTCGGTGCGGCGCTATTCTGGATCGTCGAGCCGTTTTTCATCGAACCCGAAATTCACGGCTGGATGGCCCCATTCGCGCTGGTGTTGATGGCGGGCGGCATGGCGTTGTTCTGGGCCGGGGCCGGGGCTTTGGCGGGCTTGGCACAGGGGCGCGCGCGGTTGTTGGTACTGGCAGCCGCTTTGGTCGCGTTGGAGCTTGTGCGCGGCTGGGTGTTCACAGGCTTCCCCTGGGCGATGCTGGGGCATGGGCTGATTGGCACGCCGATGATGCAGCTTGCGGCGATCACAGGCGCAGGAGGGTTGTCGCTGCTGACCGTGGGGGCTGCGTTATTGCCGGTCCTGGGCGCGGGCAGGACCGCGCGGGGGATTGGGGCTCTGGTCGCGGTCGCGATGCTGGCTTTGGTCTGGGTCTGGGGGGCCGGTCAGACGGCGCTGCCGCCCGACCGGTACAGCGTGATCCGGCTGGCACAACCCAATGCCCCGCAAGAAGAAAAATGGCTGCACGAGAACATCTATCTGTTCTTCAACCGACTGTTGGATCAGACCGCCTATCCGGCGGACCCTGCGCCGGATCTGGTGCTCTGGCCGGAAACCTCGGTCCCGTTCCTGTTGGAATATCCGGGCGATGCGCTGGAAATGATGGCCGATGCCGCCGCGCTGCATGGGCCGGAGACGCGGATCGGCTTCGGGGTGCAGCGGGTTGAGGAGGGGCGCTATTTCAACTCGCTGGCCGTGCTGACCACAGATGCCGAGATCACGCATATTTACGACAAGCATCATCTGGTCCCGTTCGGCGAATATATCCCGTTTTCCGAATGGCTGATGGGCACGCCAATCGGCGGCCTGGCCGGTCAGGCGTTGCTGGGCTACAGCCCCGGCCCCGGTCCATTGCTGCTTGACCTTGGGCCGCTGGGGGTGGCGCTGCCGCTGATCTGCTACGAGTCGATTTTCCCGCGCCATTTGCGGACCGAGACGCGGCCTGACTGGATCTTGCAGGTTACGAATGATGCATGGTTTGGTGAACTGACGGGGCCGTTTCAGCATCTGGCGCAGGCGCGGCTGCGCGCAGTGGAACAGGGTTTACCAGTGCTGCGGGTGGCGAATACTGGCGTGTCGGCGTTCATCGACGCGCGCGGCGGGATCGCCGCCGAATTGAGGCTGGGGGTAACAGGGTTCATTGATGGCCCCCTGCCCGGTGCGCTGCCTGCGACCATCTACAGCCGTCACGGCGATGGGCCGGTCTGGCTGGTGCTGGTGTTATTGCTGGGCGGCGCTTTCGCGGGGCGGTTTATCCGGCGCTGATCCGGTCGAGGATCAGGGGGCGAGCAGGCACCGCATCCCCGATCTGACAGGTGGCGAGGAAAGCGGCGGTTGCGCGGTCGGCCAGCGCGTCATCTGCGGCATGGACAAAGGCCAGCGGGTCGCCCTGATGGACCGACGTGCCCTCGGGCGCGATCTGCGCGAAGCCCGCGCGCGGGTCGATCCGGTCCGTGGGCTGCCTGCGCCCGCCGCCCATTTCGATTACGGCAAGGCCGATTTCTCGGGTGGTGTAGCCAGTGACAACGCCCGCATGCGGGGCGGGGACGGGGCGAATGACAGGGGCTTGCGGCAGATGGGTTTCTACGCATTCGATGAAATCGGCAGGCCCGCCCAAGGCGCTGACCATCTGCCCGAAACGCTCGGCGGCGCGGCCGGAATGGAACGCCTGTTCCATCATCGCGCGGCCCTGATCCGTGTCGGGGGTGAGCCCGGCGATGACCAGCGCCTCTGCCCCCAAAGAGCAAGTCACGTCCCACAGGCGCGGGAAGCTGCGCGCGCCGGTCAGGAAATCGACGGCATCCTGCACTTCAATGGCGTTGCCAGCACTTGGGGCCAGCGGCGCGTTCATGTCGGTGATCAGGGCGACGGTGCGACAGCCTGCGCCATTGGCGACCTCGACCAAGGCACGCGCCAGCCCTTCGGCCTCGGCCCGCGTCGCCATGAACGCGCCATTGCCGCATTTCACGTCCAGCACCAGCCCGTCCAGCCCGGCGGCGAGTTTCTTCGACAGGATCGAGGCGGTGATCAGGTCCATCGATTCGACCGTCGCCGTCACATCGCGCACTGCGTAAAACCGCTTGTCCGCAGGCGCGAGGCTGCCTGTCTGGCCGATGATCGCGCAGCCGATCTCGCGCACCACCCGTTGCAAGGTCGCGCCATCGGGGGCGGTGTTATAGCCGGGGATCGCGTCCAGCTTGTCAAGCGTGCCGCCAGTATGGCCCAGACCCCGGCCCGAGATCATCGGCACCACGGCCCCGCAAGCGGCCAGCGCAGGCGCAAGCATCAGGGACACGTTATCGCCAATCCCGCCGCTGGAATGCTTGTCGATCACCGGGCCACGGTCCCAGACCAGCACATCGCCCGAATCGCGCATGGCTTCGGTCAGCGCCACGCGCTCGGGCAGGGACATGCCGCGCAGCACCACGGCCATGGCGAAAGCGCCAAGCTGGGCGTCGCCCAGATCGCCAGTGGTGATGCCGCTCACCAGCGCGCGGATTTCGTCTGCGTCGAGTGTACCGCCATCGCGTTTGCGGCGGATCAGTTCCTGATAGAGCATGGTGCGGCCTCCGTGTTCGTGGCGTTCAGCCTTGCCTTTTGCGCAGGCAAAGGCAAGGCTCTGGCCAAAGGGAGAACTGCGGATGATTGACGCGCGCGTAGCCGCTAGCTTTGGCAAGCAGAGCATGATGGCAAGCCTTGGCGCAGAACTGGTGGCGGCTGGGGATGGGCGCTGCATCATCCGGGCACCACGTCTGGCGCAATTCGGCCAGCAACATGGCGCGGCGCATGCGGCGGTGGCCTTTGCTCTGGGCGATTCGGCTGCGGGCTATGCGGCGCTGACGCTCTTGCCAGAAGGGCAGGAAGTGATGACCGCCGAGATGAAGATCAACCTGCTGTCCCCGGCAATGGGCGAGGGATTCGAAGCCTTGGGCGAAGTGGTACGCGCAGGTCGCAGGCTGACAATCGTGCGCGCCGAAGTCTTTGCGCTAGACAACGCGGCGCACAAATCCATCGCTGTTTTGCAGGGGACGATGATCGGGGTCTGAGCGCGGGGCTGGACAGGTGCGTTGCGTCGGGATATTGCACAAGTTCATTATCTGAACGAGACTTCAATGCCCACTCAACCGACACTTGGGAACTGGATCGGCCTTGTCGCACTGGGCCTGATCTGGGGCGCGTCCTTTCTGGGAGTGGCAGTGGCGCTGGAAGGGGTCTCACCCGTCTGGATCGCGACCGCACGCATTGTGATCGGGGCGCTGACCCTGAGCGCCATCGCATGGGCGATGGGCGTGCGGCTGACACTCTCGCCCCCTGTGCTGGCCTTTGCGGCAGGAATGGCGCTTCTGTCCAACGCCCTGCCCTTCTACCTGCTGAGCTGGTCACAACAGCATGTCACGTCGGGCTTTGCGGGCATCACCATGGCCGCAATTCCCTTGTTCGTGCTTGGTCTTGCGCATGTCTTTGTGCAGGGCGAAAGGCTGACGCGGCCCAAGGCATTGGGCTTCGCGCTGGGGCTGGTGGGCGTTGCGGTCCTGATCGGGCCGGGCATTCTGGCGCGCAGCGGATCGGATTTCGAAAATTTCGCACGGTTTGGCTGTCTGGCAGCGGCGCTATGTTATGCGTTGGGCAGCATCGTCACCCGCCGCTGTCCCGAGGTGCACCCGGTGGCCTTTGGCATGCTGGCGCTGTGGATCGCGAGTGCCGTCATGCTGCCCGTGGCGCTGATGGCAGAAGGGATACCGCCCCTGCCCGAAACGCGCCCGATGCTGGCGGTGCTGTATCTGGGACTGCTGCCGACAGGCTATGCGACACTGCTTCTGGTTGGCATCATCCGCACGGCAGGCCCCAGTTTCCTGTCTCAGGTGAATTACCATGTGCCGGTCTGGTCGGTCCTCCTAGGCGCTCTGGTGCTGAGCGAGGAGGTGCCGGGCCGTTTCGTGCTGGCGCTGGCGATCATTCTGGCCGGGCTGATGCTGGCACGCCGCAAGGGCCTTCGCGCACGCGCCGCGGCCTGATAGTCTGCGGCCCATGTGCGGACGCATTGCCATCACCCTGCCCCATGACGCGATGGCGCGCGCCTTTGCCGCTGCGCCCGCGAATGCGCTGCCGGCTGTGCCGCGCTACAATATCTGCCCGACGCAGGATCTGGCCGTGGTCCTCAGCCGCGATGGCGCGCGCCATATCGGGGCGATGCGCTGGGGGTTCCTGCCACATTGGTACAAATCCCCGACCGATGGGCCGCTCCTGATCAATGCCCGCGCCGAGACGATTGCACAAAAGCCTGCTTTCCGCGCGGCGGTGCGCGCGCGACGCTGCCTGATCCCGGTCTCGGGATTCTATGAATGGACGAAGGACGCCAGAGGCAACCGCTTGCCGTGGTACATCGCGCCGCGCGCGGGCGGGATGCTGGCTTTCGCAGGTGTCTGGCAGGTCTGGGAACACGTGGATTTGCGCCATGTGACTTGCGTGATTGTCACCTGTGCGGCGAATGAAACGATGGCGCGGCTTCATCCCCGGATGCCGGTGATCCTGCCGCCCGAGGACTGGGCGCTCTGGCTCGGCGAGGCTGGGCATGGGGCGGCCCGGCTGATGCGCGCGGCGCGAGAGGATGCGCTGGTCTGGCACCGGGTCGATGCGCGGGTCAATTCGAACCGGGCGGAGGGGCCAGAACTGATCGAACCGGTTGAACCGTAGGGTGCGTGCTGCAGCACGCACCTTACCTCATAGCGCGCGCCAACCTATATCGCGGCGGCAGAACCCTTCGGGCCAGTCGATCTGACCAACCATGTCATAGGCACGCGCCTGCGCTTGCGCCAATGTGGCGGCCCGCGCCGTGACATTCAGCACGCGCCCGCCATGGGCCAGAATGCGGCCCCCGTCGGCCTTCGTGCCCGCATGAAAGACCATCTGCGCGCTATCCTCGGGGCAGGTCTCCAATCCGCGGATTTCGCTGCCCTTGGCATAATCGCCCGGATAGCCCTTGGCAGCCATGACCACAGTCAAAGCGTGGTCATCCGCCCAGTTGACCGAGATCTGATCGAGCCGCGCCTCGGCGCAAGCCAGCATCAGATCGAGCGCCTGCGCACCAAGGCGCATCATCAGGACCTGACATTCCGGGTCGCCAAAGCGCACGTTGTATTCCACCAGACGCGGCAGGTCGTCCTTGATCATCAACCCCGCATAGAGCACGCCCTGATAGGGAATCCCGCGCCGTGCCATCTCGGCCATGGTCGGCCGCACGATCTGGTCAAGCGCGATCTGCGCGATGGTATCGGTCAGAACTGGTGCGGGTGAATAGGCCCCCATCCCGCCAGTATTGGGACCTGTGTCGCCATCGCCGACGCGCTTGTGGTCCTGCGCTGTGCCGATAGGCAAGCAGGTTTCACCATCGACCAGCACGAAGAAGGACGCCTCTTCGCCTGCCATGAATTCCTCGATCACCACTTCGGCCCCGGCTTCGCCGAATTCGCCGCCGAACATGGTATCGATCGCGTCCAGCGCCTCGGCTTCGGTCATGGCCACGATCACGCCCTTGCCTGCGGCCAACCCGTCCGCCTTGACCACGATGGGCGCCCCCTGCGCGCGGATATGGGCGCGGGCGGCTCTCGCATCGGTAAAATGCGCATAGCCTGCGGTGGGGGCCATGACTGCTGCGCAGATTTCCTTGGTAAAGGCTTTCGATGCTTCCAGCCGCGCCGCCGCTGCCGAAGGGCCAAAGCAGGAAATCCCCAACTCACGCAACCGATCCGCGACCCCTGCGGCCAAAGGTGCTTCCGGGCCAATCACCACAAAATCAATCGCGTTTTCCTCGCAAAACCGCGCCACGGCACCACCATTGCAGATGTCGATATCCGCACATTCCGCTATCGCCGCCATGCCCGCATTTCCGGGCGCGCAAATCAGCCGATCGCATTTGGGGTTCTGCAGGATCGCCCAGGCCAGCGCATGTTCACGCCCGCCGCTGCCCAGCACCAGAATATTCATCGCCCGCCCTCTCTTGGCCTTCTTGCCCGCGCGTTCTAGGGTGCGCAAGCGCCCATGACAAGCCGGAGCCTGCCCTTGGACCTGATCGACGAGCCGCCCAGCAACACACCGGAGTTTTCCGTCTCGGAAATCTCGGGCGCTGTGAAACGTGTCCTTGAAGGCGAATTCGGCCGCGTGCGCGTGCGCGGCGAAGTCGGGCGCGTGGTGGTGGCGCGCACGGGCCATATGTATTTCGATCTGAAGGATGACCGCGCGGTGATCGCCTCGGTCAGCTGGAAGGGGCAGGTCGCCAAGATGGCCGTGCGCCCCGAGGAAGGGATGGAGGTCATTGCCACAGGCCGCCTGACCACATTCGCACCGCAGTCGAAATACCAGTTGCAGGTCGAGAGCATAGAACCCGCAGGCGCGGGCGCCCTCATGGCGATGCTGGAAAAGCGCAAGGCCGCGCTTGCGGCTGAAGGGCTCTTCGCGCCAGAGCGCAAACGCCGCCTGCCCTATCTGCCGCGCGTGATCGGGGTTGTGAGCTCGCCGCAAGGGGCGGTGATCCGCGATATCTTGCACCGCCTTCAGGACCGGTTCGGGGTGCATGTCCTGCTCTGGCCTGTGGCCGTGCAGGGGCAGGCTTGTGCTGCGGAAGTCGCGCGTGCGATTGCAGGTTTCAACGCGCTGCCTGCGGGCGGGGTAATCCCGCGCCCGGATGTGCTGATCGTCGCGCGCGGGGGCGGGTCGATCGAGGATCTCTGGGGCTTCAATGAAGAAATCGTAGTGCGCGCAGCAGCGGCCAGTGAAATCCCACTGATCTCCGCGGTGGGCCATGAAACCGACACCACGCTGATCGACTTCGCATCCGACCAGCGCGCGCCCACACCCACAGCAGCGGCAGAAATCGCTGTGCCGGTCCATGCCGATCTTCTGGCCCATGTCACCACGCTGGATGCCCGCCTGACCCGCGCCGCGGCGCAATCCGTCAGTCAGCGCCGCCAGCGCCTGTCCGACTTGTCGCGCGCCCTGCCCCGCGCGGAAACCCTGCTTGCCCCGGCGCTTCAGCGCTTCGACCAATGGGCCGAACGCTTCCCCGGCAGCCTGCGCGCGCTGATGATCGCCAAGCGACAGGAGTTGCGCTCGACCGCCGCCGGGCTGCGACCGGCAACAATCACAAGCGAGATCACCAAGGCCCGCGAACGCCTCAGCGAGCGCAACAATCGCGCAGAACGCGCCATGATCTCGCAACTCGACCGCCACCAGACACGGCTGGACGCGCTGGAACGCCTGCGCCAGTCACTGGGCTATCCAGCCACCCTGGCGCGCGGCTATGCGGTGGTGCGCGACAGTGAGGGCGCGCCTCTGACCAGCGCGAAATCCGCAGGCGCCGCTCAGGCATTGGCTATCGAATTTGCCGATGGACAGATCAGCGCAGTCCCACACAAAGCACCCAAGCCCGCGAAGCCGAAGCCACAAAAACCCGATCAGGGCAGCCTCTTCTGATCTTCATCTTGCCCAAAATACTCCGGGGTCCGGGGCAGCGCCCCGGCGCTCTCGTCTAGCGCGTGACACTGGCAATCGCGCGCGCGCATGCTGCGATATTGCGCAACGACAGACCCGCCATATTCGCCCGCCCGTCATCCAGCAGATAAACCCCATGCTCGGCACGCAGGCTCTGCACCTCTTCGCGCGACAGCGGCAGCAACGAGAACATGCCCTGCTCGGCCCCAACCCCTGCAAAGCGGTCCGATCCGGTTTCGGCGCGCAACGCATCAGCAAGGGCAAGGCGGTTGGCCTGCACCCGCACGCGCATCGCGTCCAGCTCACTCTGCCATTGATGGCGCAGCGCGACATCGCCAAGGATCGTGCTGACCACCCGCGCGCCGTGATCGGGCGGAAAGGCGAAACTCGCGCGGTTCAGCCCGGCCAGAACAGCGGCCAATATGCCGCGCTGCGCCTCACTGACAATCGCCATCGCGATGCCCACGCGCTCGCGATAGAGGCCAAAATTCTTCGAGCAACTCGCCGCGACCAGCACCTCGGGCAGGCGCGCAGCCAGATGGCGCAGCCCGCCTGCATCGGCGTCCAGCCCTTCGCCAAAGCCCTGATAGGCCATATCGACAAAAGGCACAGCGCCGCGCCGCGACAGCAGCGCCCCGATTTCGGCCCAGTCCTGCAGGGCCAGATCGACGCCGGTCGGGTTGTGGCAACAGCCATGCAACAGCACCACATCGCCCGCCGCCACCTGTTCGAGGTCAGCGAAAAGCCCTGTGCGGTCCAGACCACCCTCTGGCGCCATGTAACGATAGGGGCGCGATTGCAATCCAGCGGCGGCAATCAGGGGCAGATGGTTGGGCCATGTCTGGGCGCTGACCCAGATCACTGTTTCAGGCCGGGTCCTGCGGATCAATTCGCAGATCTGACGCACGGCAGCGGTCCCGCCGGGAGTGCCGACCGCGGCCATGCGCGCGGAGGGCACAGCACCGCCCAGCAGAAGCGCTTCCATCGCGCTCAGAAACCCCGCATCACCCGCCAGCGACAGATAGCTCTTGCTGTCCTGCTCGGCCAGGATCCGCGCCTCGGCGGCCTTGACAGCGGCCATGACGGGGGTGCGTCCGTCTTCGTCGCGGTAAACGCCCACGCCGAGGTCGATCTTCTCCGCGCGGGTATCTGCGGCGAATGCCTGCATCAGCGCGATGATGGCGTCCTGTTTCGGGGCTTTGAGCGTTTCGAACATATGCGGGTCAGCTTTCTGCAAGTGTCCAGTCACGGGTCAGAAGACGCTTGCGCGACTCCTGCCGGACAGCCGTGAACCCCTGTTTCTGATACTGGATCAATGCGCGGGGGTGATCGAGGGTACAGGTATTCACGCTCAGGCAGGACACGCCCTCACGCGCCCAGCCGGTCAGGATTGCGGTCCGTAGCATCCATGTGCCAAGCCCGCGACCGACCGCTTCGGGGACCAGACCGAAATAGGCCAGATCACAGCTATCGCCTGCCCGCCAGTCCAGTACGAAAAACCCGTGCGGCCATCCCTGATCAATCAGGGAATAGAGCGCGACATCGGGACTGGTCAGCCAATCCGCAATCTCCGTATCCTCGGAGGCATGCAGATCGGTCCACGCGTAATCGCGCCCGACCGCATCATAGAGCGCGCGGAAATACCACACGGGCGGGGTCTCTGACTTCAGCAAAGCGCCGTTCATGCCCGCAGGTGTCGCAGGCCAGCCATATGACGGCCGCACCGTCATTTCCAGAAACGTGACTGTATACTCGACAGTTTCGCCTGCCTGGTGTGTAGTCATCCGGTCTCGACTTTCAGATCGGGGAACTGGCCCCATTCCGACCATGATCCATCATAAAGCGCATGCGCCCGGTGCCCGAGGATTTCAAGGCCCAGACTAAGCACAGCAGCCGTGACGCCCGACCCGCAAGTGGTTATGATCTGGCGCCCCAGATCGACGCCCGCACCGTCGAAGGCGGCGCGCAGATCGTCGCCGCGTTTCATCGTGCCGTCTGCGTTCAGAAGCTGGGTGAAGGGCAGGTTCAGCGCACCGGGCATATGGCCTGCGCGCAAGCCCTCGCGCGGCTCGGGCGCATCGCCGCGAAAGCGCTCGGGCGAACGCGCGTCAAGGATTTGCCAGTCGCGCAGTTTCACCGCGGCGGCGACCTGACTGACATCCTTGACCAGATGGTTCTGACGCTGGACCGTAATGTGGCGCTCGCGCAGGATCGGGGGCATGTCCTCGACCGCGCGCCCTTCGGCCTGCCATTTCGGAAAACCGCCATCGAGCACTGCCACGTCGGTCTTGCCCATCAGCCGGAACAGCCACCAGACGCGGGCGGCGGAAAACAGCCCCATCCCGTCATAGACCACCACCTGATGCCCGTCACCCACACCCATGGCGCGCATCCGCGACATGAATTTTTCAACCGGGGGCGCCATATGCGGCAGGTTTGAGCGTGTGTCGCTGATTTCTTCAATGTCGAAGAATCGCGCGCCCGGGATATGGCCTGCTTCATATTCGGCACGCCCGTCGCGACCCATTTGCGGCAGGTAATAGCTTGCATCAAGGATGCGCAGATCCGGGTCGTTCAGATGCTGCTCCAGCCAGTCTGTCGACACAAGTGTTTTCGGATCGTCCATCAGACACCCCCAGTCCTGAATCCTGTCCCTACCCCTAAAGGTGCAAATGCGGGCTGACAAGACAGCAGGCGGGGCTTTCACACAGCAGGCGGGGCTTCCACGCCATCGGGCTTTGGCGTATTGAGCGCGCCATGAGTCTGATTTCGCGATATGATGCCTTGGTCGAGGCAGGAACCCTGCGCCCCGACGCTGCCCAGCGCGGGGCATTGGCGCTGTTCGACCCGATCCTGGACTATCTGGCCAAGCCTGTCCCCAAGAGCGGCGGCTTGCGGGGGTTGCTCGGACGCAAGACGCCTGCGGCCCCTCCGGGTCTGTATCTCTGGGGCGGTGTCGGGCGCGGCAAATCGATGCTGATGGACCTTTTCGTGACCTATGCGGGCGATGTGCCCAAACGCCGGGTGCATTTTCATGCCTTCATGCAGGAAATTCATGCCGGGCTGCACGACGCCCGCAAGCGCGGGGTCGAGGATGCGCTTGCGCCAGTGGCCGACAAGGTGGCCGAGGAAGTGCGGCTCCTGGCCTTCGATGAAATGCAGATCACCGATATCACGGATGCTATGCTGGTTGGGCGGCTTTTCGAACGGCTGATGGCGGCGGGGGTGGCGATTGTCACCACGTCGAACCGGGTGCCGGACGATCTGTACAAGGACGGGCTGAACCGCGCATTGTTCCTGCCCTTTATCGAAATGATCAAGACCCGGATGGTGGTGCATGAACTGGTGTCCGAGACGGACTACCGCCAGCAGAGACTTGCCGGTGCGCAGGTCTATTTCACGCCGGCAGGTGCGGTCGCGCGGAGTGAAATGGCACAGATATGGGACGAGCTGACCGGGCATGATCCGGGTACGCCGCTGCGCCTGACAGTCAAGGGTCGCGAGGTTGTGGTGCCCAAAGCCCATAACGGGGTCGGTCGCGCGAGTTTCTGGGATCTGTGCGGACAGGCGCTGGGGCCGGGGGACTATCTGGCGATCGCACAGGCGCTGCGGGTGCTGATGCTGGATGACATCCCCTATCTCTCGGCCACGAATTACAACGAGGCCAAGCGTTTCGTCACCCTGATCGACGCGCTTTATGAGGGCCGTGTGCGGCTGATCGCATCCGCCGCGGCAGAGCCTGAGCGGCTGTATACCGAAGGTGCGGGTTCCTTCGAGTTCGAGCGCACCGCCAGCCGGTTACGCGAGATGCAGGGCGCGGATTGGGGTGCTGTCTGAGCACAGGTGCCGCAAGACCGGGCAGCGATGTCGCAAACATGGTTGCCGAATCTGAATGATCAGCGTAGGGCGGTGGGGCTTTGGTCCGGTTGCGCAAGCCGCCGGTAAAAGGGAACTGCGGTGCGCAGCATCTTGCTGCAATTCCGTGACTGCCCCCGCAACTGTAGGCGGCGAGCGATGTCGGCATATGCCACTGTGGCCTCGGTCATGGGAAGGCCCGTCAGAGCGATGACCCGCGAGTCAGGAGACCTGCCAGAGTGATCACCCTATCCCGGCGCGGGTGGCGCTGCGGGTAACGGTTCGTCCGTAGCGGTGACATCTTTCGCCGTCTGCGGTGCGTGTGCATCCGCCAGACAAGACTTCTGATCCCGGCCTGCGAATGGGCCGAAAAAGGGTGTTGCAGATGCAAGACACGATCCTGAGGCTGTGCGCCTCGACCGCGCTGATGAGCGCTTTGGCACTTCCCGCGACTGCGCAGCAGATCATCCATCTGGAAGAGATCACGTTTTCGGCCAACATGGCAGAGACAGAGATTCTGCGCTCGGGGGCATCGGTGTCGGTAATTGACCGAGCGGATATCGAAGCGAGTGGCGCAACCCAACTTACTGAAGTTCTGTCAAGTTTGCCGGGCGTCAGCGTGATCAGCGACGGCGGGTTGGGAGCGAGTTCCAGCTTTCGACTGCGCGGGGCTGAAAACAGGTATGTAGCGATCTACATAGACGGCATCCGAGTAGATGATCCAACGGGCACGAGTGTTTCAACTGATATCGGACAGATTTCTCTGTTTGATGTTGAACGACTTGAATTGCTCAGCGGATCACAATCAGCACTCTACGGCGGTTCCGCGGTGGCTGGTGTGATAAACATCACTACCCGCCGTGCGGAGCAGGATGGTGTCTCGCAAAGCGCTTTCGTCGAGGGTGGGAGCCATAACACCATAGCGGCGGGATATTCGATGACCTATCGTGATGATCGGCTTGAGGCGGCCTTGTCCTTGTCGCACCGTAGAACCAAGGGCTTTACTGCCTATGAGGGTATTCCCGGTTCGGCGACTTATGAACCTGACGCGGCGGCGGATGGCTATGAGGCAACGCGGCTTTCTTTTTCGAGCACATATCAGGCGACTGACATCTTGACCTTGGGCGTGTCGGGCTTCCATCAAATATCGCGCGGCGAATATGATCCATGGGATGATGTTACGTTCCGAATTCAGCCAAATGACGATGCTGAGATCCGCTGGCAGCAAAGCGGCTTGCGCTTATCGGGAGCGTTCGACCTAGGCACGACACAGCACACATTGGCGGCAAGCGGGTTCTGGATCAAACGAAATGTGGAAGAGCGCGGCGCCCAAGTGGGGCAATTCACTGGGCGCAGGGCTTCACTGGAATATTCAGGTCTTGCCCAAATCGGACCAGAGTTGAGCCTTGGATGGGGAGCTGATCTGACACAGGAATCGGTCAGATCCAATTCCATTCCAGATGGCAGGGCAACGCGCAATCTCGGGGCATACGGGCAAATCCTGTGGGCTCCGGCCGATGCGCTTGACCTCAGTGCGACAGCACGGGTGGATCGTCATTCAACATTCGGAACTTTTGTCACGGGCAGATTAAGCGGTGCATACCAATTCTCGGATAGTATTACACTGCGTGCAGCGGTCGCTCGTGGGTTTCGCGCCCCGGCGCTGGATGAACTGTATGGACAGTATCCAGAACAGCAATTCATAGGTAATTCGAGCTTATCGCCTGAGCGCAGCAACAGCGCCGAAGTAGGAGTTGATCTCAGAGTTGCCAGTTCTGCGCGGATCTCTGCGACGGTGTTTTGGCTCAACACCGAGAATCGTATCGGATATGATGCGTGTGAGCCTGTCGATCCAGCCAACTGGGATTTTTCTTGTGTGGGCGGCACGCTCAACACGCTGAAAAATTTCCCCGGCACCTCGCGGCGTCATGGCGTTGAATTGTCAGCAAGCGTTCCACTGCATGACCAAATCACCTTGTCGGGGAATTACACCTACACAAACGCCCGAAATCCCGACCAAACGCGCATGGCGCGCGTGGCTCGGCATACGGCCAATCTTGCGGTGAATGGTCAGATCAATGAGGATACACGCTATTCACTCAGTGTGCAGCATGTTGCAGGCAGGCCCACAGCCTGGGGAACAGACTGGAAAGATTACACGGTCGCCAATGCTGCTATCAGATACCGCGTGACGGATCAGGCAGATTTGTATCTGCGCGTTGAAAACCTGTTTAACCGCAATTATCAGGTCAATCCTGGTTACAAGACCTCTGGCCGGGCCTTCTACTTTGGCGTTGCGTCGCGTTTCTAGAACCCTTGGCGCAGCCCTTGCCCTCTGGGCCGGGGCCGCGCTGGCGGGGCCACCTGAAAGGGTGGTCTCGATCAATCTGTGCACGGATCAACTGGCGATGATTCTGGCCGAACCGGGGCAATTGATCTCGATCTCGCGCATTTCGCATGATCCCAATGTCTCGGTCATGCTGGAGGAGGCGCGGCGATACCCCATCAATTACGGGCAGGGCGAGGAAGTGTTCCGCCTGTCGCCTGATCTGGTGCTCGCGGGGGCCTTTACCTCGTCCTACACGGTCGGCTTGCTGCGGCGGTTGGGGGTCGAGGTGGCGCAATTGCCGATTGCCAATTCGCTCGACGCCATCCCCGGCAATATCCGCGAAGTGGGCCTCCTGCTGGGCCGCGAGGTCGAGGCCGAGGTCGTGGTGGCGCAGTTCGAGGCCGATCTTGCGAGCCTGCGCGCCGACCGCGACCGCGCCACACGCGCGGCACTGCATTACGCCAATAATTACACATCGGGCGAAAACTCACTTGCGCATGAGATTCTGACGGCGGCGGGGTTCGCCAATATCGCTGCCGAAGCCGGGCTGTCCGGGGGCGGCACGCTGGCGATGGAGCGGCTGGTGATGCTGATGCCCGATCTGGTGATCTCTGGCCAGCCTTATCCGGGCGCCTCGCGCTCCGAAGAGGTGTTGCGCCATCCCGCGATGGAGGTGCTGCGCGACCGTCATGCGGCCCATGCGCTGGCCGATGCCGAATGGGTCTGCGGCACGCCTGCTGTTTTGCGCGCGATTGCGCGGCTGGTGGATTTGCATGAGGGCGGATCATGACGCGCGCGCTGTTGCCCCTGCTTGGCGTGACGGTCGCGGTGCTTTTTGCGGCGTCACTGATGATCGGCCCGGCAGGGCTGGCACCTGTGCAGGCGCTTTCGGCGCTGATCCGAGGAGATGCGCTGGCCGAAACGCTGGTGATGCGCGAAATCCGCCTGCCGCGCGCGATTCTGGCCGTTCTGGTGGGGGCCGCGCTGGGGCTGGCCGGGGCGGCCTTGCAGGGGTATTTGCGCAACCCGCTGGCAGAACCGGGGCTGATCGGTGTCTCTGGCTCGGCGGCGCTGGGCGCGGTGCTGGCGCTACAGAGCGGTTTCGCGGCCCTGCATGTGCTGGCGCTGCCCGGTGCGGCACTGCTGGGCGCGGTGTTGGCGGTTCTGGTCATCCTTGCGCTGGCTGGGCCGCGCGGTGGGTCAATCACACTGATCCTTGCGGGGATTGCGGTTTCGGCGCTTGCGGGCGCGTTGACATCGCTGGTGCTGAACCTGTCGCCAAACCCCTTCGCGGCCTCTGAAATCGTGTTCTGGATGATGGGCTCGCTGCAAGACCGTTCGATGACCCATGTCTGGCTGGCCGTGCCCTTTATTGCGCTGGGGGCTATGGTGCTGTTGGCGCAGGGTCGCAAATTCGATGCGCTGACGCTGGGCGAGGATGCGGCGGCCAGCATGGGCGTGCATCTGGGACGGTTGCGGTTGGCGCTGGTGCTGGGCGTGGCCTCGATGGTGGGGGCGGCCACGGCGGTTGCGGGGGCCATCGGGTTCGTCGGACTGGTCGTGCCGCATATCTTGCGTCCGCTGGTCGGCGCGCAGCCCTCGCGGCTGCTGCCTGCTTCGGCGCTGGGGGGCGCGGTGCTGGTGCTGATGGCCGATATTGCCGTGCGGGTCATCCTGCCGACGCGTGATCTGAAGCTGGGGGTGCTGACCGCCATCGTGGGGGCACCGCTTTTCCTGCATCTGATCTACAAGACACGGGCGCAGGGGCTATGAGCGGGCTGGCACTCACTGATTTCAGCGTTGCGCGCGGGCCTTGCGATGTGTTGCAGGGGCTGTCTCTGCAGTTGGGCGCGGGCGAATGTGTCGGGCTGCTGGGACCGAACGGGGCGGGCAAGACGACGCTGATGCGCGCGGCCTTGGGGTTGATGGCGCATCGCGGCGGTTCTTCGCTCTCGGCCCTGCCCTTGGCAGAGCGCGCGAAAACCGTCGCCTGGCTGCCACAAGCACGCGAGATCGCCTGGCCTGTCACTGTAGAGACCCTGATCGCACTGGGCCGCCTGCCGCATCTGGGCGCAGGCATGAAACCCGGCGCACAGGATCAGGCGGCGATTGACAGCGCAATTTCGCGCATGGGGCTGGAGGCGTTCCGCACGCGGGTCGCCACGCAGCTTTCGGGAGGCGAGCAGGCGCGGGTGCTGATCGCGCGCGCGCTGGCGCAGGACACGCCCATGCTGATGGTCGATGAACCGGCAGCGGGGTTGGACCCGGCGCATCAGATCACCTTGATGGAGGTGCTGGCCGCAGAGGCTCGGGCGGGGCGGATGGTGCTGGGCTCGATGCATGATCTGGGGCTTGCCGCACGCTACTGCACGCGGGTCGTGGTACTATGGCGCGGCGGGATTGCCGCGGATGGGCCGCCCGCGCAGGTATTGACGCCTGAATTGCTGGCGCGCGTGTTCCAGATCCGCGCGCATATCGCGGACGGGCCGGACGGGCCGATCCTGCAACCGGTGGGGGTGGTATGAGCGTGCTGCTGGACGTTCCCTGGCTGGAGTTTGATCTGGGCCGCGACATGCAGGTGCTGAGCTGGGCACCGCATGGTGCGGGCTACAGGCAGGCGCGGCGATTGATCTGGCGGCAAGTGCGCAATGCCGATCTGCCCGAGGGGTTGGATGTTGCAGAGTGGCTGAACCGGGAACTGACCGCGCGCAAGGCGCTGGATTGCGTTGCGATGCTGACCTCGCGGGATGTGCGGGCGCATCATGTTGGCCGCGCATTGGTCGAGGGGATCGAAGTAACGGCACTTGCAACCGTCGGGCTGTCCAATGCCGAGCGCGTAGGGCATCGGGTGGACCGTTCCGGGCGCGACTGGAACCGCGATCTGGCGCAGGAAATGCGCGCGCGGGAATTCGGGACCATCAATATCGGACTGCGGATTGATGCGCCGCTGTCGCAAACCGGGCTGTTGGAGGCGTTGAGCATTGCCACGCAGGCGCGCACCACGGCGATACTGGAAGCGGGCCATGTGCTGCCGGACCTGTCGGGGCTGGCCACGGGGACCGGCACGGATTGCATTGCCGTCGCCGCCCCGGAAGGCACGAATGACTATGCCGGGCTGCATACAGCAGTCGGACAGGCCATCGGACAGGCCGTGTTGCAGGCCGTGTGTGAGGGCGCCTGCGACTGGCAGGCGAGTATCGGACAGATCAGCGGGGGTTGAGGGCATGGACAAAGCAGCATTGGCAGAGTTTCTGACACGCGGCGGCCCGGCGCTTTGGGTGATCGCGGCGCTTTCGGTGCTGACGGCAGCGCTGATCCTGTGGAAATTCTGGGATCTAGCGCGGCTCGGCGCATGGTCGCGCGGCCCGTCAGAGGCGGCAGTTGCCGCGTGGCGCGCGGGCGAAAGCGACGCAGCGCTTACCCGGCTTTCTTCGCGCAGGGGCTTGCGCGCGCGCGTCAGCCGACGCGCGATGGAGACGCGGTTGGGTGACATGCCCGAGGCAGCCGCGCGCGAGGAAACCCAACGCGTGGGCAAGCTTGCGCTGATGGAGGCGCGACGCGGCCTGCGCGCTCTGGAACTGATCGCAACGATTTCCCCGCTGATCGGACTGCTGGGCACGGTTCTGGGCATGATCGAGGCGTTTCAGGCCCTGCAGGCGGCGGGCAA
>JAFIEM010000057.1 GCA_020832555.1 Natronohydrobacter sp.
CCCTTCCCGGGACTGTCCGGGAATTACTGAAATCACTGTCCGGGATTTACCGAAATGCGTGTCCGGGAATTTCCGTAATCACTGTCCGGGAATTTGCGAAACCCGCAGCTTCACAGGCTGGTGGACGGCACACCGACTGACCAGCCGGATGTCACCCGGCTGATCACTGGGGCCATCTGCGCACGACGAACCCCATTGAGAGCGTCTTCGCCACGGTTCGGCACAGAACGGTTCGCACAAAGGGTGCGCTCTCGCAAAAGACCGCGAAACTGATGGTCTTTACCCTCATTCAGGCCGCGTCCAAGAAATGGTTGCGCCTCAATGGCAGAAATCAGTTGCCAAAAGTCATCGAAGGAATCACATTCAACGACGGCGTCGAAGTGATTTTTGACGCACCAAGCCGCGCCGCCTGAAAATGCGCGTCACCCAAATTCAAGCATAGCTCGCATTCGGGATAGGAGCGGCGCGGGCGGCGGTCCTCGATATGGACCACCCAGTCATCTGTGTCAAAGACCCGGGCAAGGGCGGCTTCTCCCTCGATTTCCTGCAAGAGCCAGATATCGGCATCGACGTCTGCGATGACATCGCGCACCCGCTGAAAATCCGCCGCGCTGCGCGGCCGACAGCCGCTGTCAGTGCTGGCGACCAGATGCTCGATGTTCCAGCTTGCGATCCGCAGCGGCTCGGCTTGGGCCAGCGATGCCCAGAACAGGGCGGCGATGATCGTCAAAATGCGCATTTTCTCTCTCCAAAAAAATTATTTTTACAAGAACACACAGCCCTCGCCCGCGCGATGTCGACCATAGCGGCGGGATCGCAAAGGTGCCAGACGCGCAGGCATTTGATCGCGGGCGCGATGGCTGCGTGCGAATGCAAGGCTTGGCCGTCATCATGACCTCAGTGTTCCGTTGGGTATGCCGACCTGTCCACGGGCTGGCCGGGCTCGCAAAACCACATACAAGTCGCTATCAAAATGCGCGGTAATCATTCGTGTTGGCTCGCTCAGCAAGATGTCTTAAACCCCGCTGCGTAATAGTTTTGCACGGTCGTGAAAGGGTCCAGAATGTCCGTTCCGCTCAATGAACAGCCCAATGTGGTGACCGAGGAGTTTCTGCGTGGTTTTCTGGCAGATGGGTATTTGCTGGAGGTGGTCTGCACCCAAACCGCCGAGAAGCGTCATAACTGCTGGCACGGTGCCTGGATGGCGCGCGCTGTTGCTGAGGATGGCCGTCATGCCATGCGGCTTGTGACCAGTCGCAGCTTTCACAAGACCCGCGAGTTCAAGACGATTGTCGGTCTTGTGAGCTTTCTGGCCGAAATGGGCTGCACGGCGGCCAGCGTTCCGCTGAAAGAAGGCGAGCGCGAGCGCCATGCAGCCTCTGGCCAGCTTGCGTAAGCACAAATGCAGCCGCCGCTGCCCAAAACACTCCGCTGAATACCCCCCACGTCACCTCCTCACGTCACTGGCCTTGCGGCTGCACAGAAGTTGATCCACCGCTTCTCGACGGATGGATGGTCAAACCTGATACTGTGGCGCTGTAGATTGCCCCTGAATTTCTCGGCAATCCTGTTCATGCAGGGTCGCGATCGCCCGTCGGGCAGATGCCTGCGGGCCAGATCGGCCCAGAAGGTGTCATAGGTGATGGTGCCAGAGGCCGGGAAGGGCGGTGCGCTCTTCTGATTTGGATGATTTTCAGGGGTAATTGATTTATCTTGGAAATCTTTCTTCTTGGGCGGACTCGAGCTGTCCGGGGTGGCTTGCAGCTTGCGCTTGAACCAGTCGCAGAAGCCTTTGAGCCGCACACGGTTCAGGAGATTCTTGTAGCGGTGATGCGGGTTCTTGCGGTATTCGCGGGCGATGAGGCCGAGGCTTTCGAGATCGGCCAGCCAGCGCCGGATCGAGCGCACGGTGACGCTGAAGCGTTCTGCCAGAGCGGCGTTCGCCAAGGGTCTGGTCTGAAACGCGCGCCCGGCCGAGAAATCATAGCGCTGCTGCTCAAGAAACCCGAGAAGATCGATCAGGACCGAGACTTGCGCGCGGCTGACATGGGCTTTGAGGAGAGGACGCACGACATCCTCGAGATAGGTGCGGAAACTTGCGCTGCTTGGCTTTGGCGCAGAGGGGAGAGGGGACATTTGCCTTTGATCTTTCAAAAAAGGCAGGCGACAGGCCGCACGCGATCATTCGCACAAAATGCGTTTTCTCACTTGCGTTGGAGGAGAGTTCAGGCTAAAAAATCCATGATTTTGTTGGACTTTCCAAGGCGGACACCTTGGAGTTTGCTAAGCCTGTATTTCTCCCCCGTAGGTCTCCTGCGGGGGGATTTCAGTTTTGGGGTGTGGGCTTCAGGCGTTTCCTCTTTTTTGATGGATGAGACGGCCAGCGCGGCCCTGCAGAGGGCTCAGTAATTCACGAACTCGGTGTGCTTGCGGCCCTCATGGTCCTCATAGCGGATGGCGACCACGCGCCCGTATCCGCCCCAGAAGCCGCCACCGGGCCAGTTCTCGTAATGCGAGACGCGCCACTCCCAGCAACCATTGTCGGTCTCGCGCGCACAGACCCGGATCGGCACACGCCGGATCCGATCAGACCCGGCCAGCCATTCCGGCCCGTGACGCAGACTGGCGCGGACCCAGCGATGGCTGCCATCTTCCAGATAGACACCGCGCTGCGTGTGATCGCGCCAGGACCCCGGCGGAGCTTCACGGTCCATGGGGGGCGATGTGCGGATATGATAGATCTCGATCGCATCGCGGTAGCCGCGCACTTCATCGGTCAGCCCATCAGGGCCAAGCCGGACCTCGGGGCTGCCAGGCGGGGGGACGAACCCTGCAGGCAAGCCCAGTGGACAATTCCAGAGCTGCAAAGGCGGGGTGACCGGCCAGGGCGTGATGCGCCGAATCATCGTGGCTTTCGCGGCCATGCATTCCGCACTCGCAGGAAACCCGCCCGCAAGACATAGAAGGATCGCACAATCGATGGGATAGGCGCGGGCAGGCGGGCTGTGCAGGAGCGCAGCGCCAAGCGCCAGGCCGGCCAGGGCCGCGCGGGAAATTGACATGGGGGAAGGTCCTTTCGCTCAGATAGAAGGGGTGTGGTCCCGACCCGATCGCGAGTCGGGAGAGGCTCTGATCACGGGGGCGCGCCGCGCAGAGTGTCGAGAAACACGCCATATTGCGCTGTGACCTGGGCGGCCTCACGCAAGGCGCGGTCGCGTTCGGCATCAAGGCAGCGGAAATAGGCCTGCACATCGGCGATATAGGTCTCAAAATCTGCACGCAGCAGATCGGCATAAGCGCGCATGGCCGCGCTTGACTGGGGCAGATACGGTCGCTCGGGAGGCGTGCAGCCAGCTGCGAGAGGTGACGTGGCACCAAAGGCAAGGATTGCGAGCGCCCATTTTGCGTTGCGCGCATATGACATGAGCAGGGCAAAACTCCTTTTGCGCCTTTAATGTTGTTCTGTCCTGATGTAACACGTTTAGCCGAGCAGGATGATTTTCGTCAAGATAATAATATTGTCTTGCTAACGTTGTTATTGTTATGTATCGAACGCGGTGTTACGACACCGTGAGCACGATACTGCACCCCTAGCAGGAGAGGAGCCACGGGAAGGCAATGATAGAAGAAACACCAAATGTGGTTACAGAAGACGGATTGCGCAGCCTTCTTGGCAAGGGCTACTTCATCGAAGTGGTCTGCAGGCAAGCTGGCGAAAAGCGTCACAACACCTGGCACGGTATCTGGGTTGTGCGGGCGGTCTCGGCCGATGGCGGTGACGAAAAACTGCTCGTCACCAGCCGCAGCGTTCTCAAGGTGCGCGAGTTCAAGACCATCGTGGGTCTGGTCAGCTTCCTGGCCGAGATGGGCAGCGACGCTGCCAGAATCCCGCTCAAAGAGGGTGGGCGCGAGCGTCACGCTATCCCGCGCACGGGACCGGTTCTGGTCAAGGACAGCTGATCGCGCACTGGCGCTGGCTGTCGCATTGGGTACAGGCGTTTGTTCCGCGCCCCCGGCCCTCCTTGCACAGACTGGAGCCGACGGTTTCATCTTCCAGGTCAGCCCCGATGGGCAACTGATCGATATCGCGAACGGCACGCAGTCGCTGCACGCGCCGATGCGCTCCGACGCCGCCCCGGACGGGGTGCAGACGGACCGCCTTTTTCTCTTTGCAAGACCACGCGGGTCTGACGCCGAAGGGCCTCTGGCGCAAGCTGCGGCAGTTACCCCGACACCGCGCGCTGTCCGCGCCGCCCCCGAAATCCTCCATGCGATCGAGACCACGGCGCTGCGCTATGGCGGCCATGCTGCTTTGCGCGAAGCGGGTCTGTCGGTCACGGATTGGGCGCTGTTCTACCGCGCCAATATCGAGGTTGAGAGCGCCTATAACCCAAGCGCGCTCAGCCATGCAGGTGCCATCGGGCTTGGCCAGTTGATGCCCGGCACCGCGCGTGATCTGGGCGTTGACCCCCATGATATCGCGCAGAACCTCGACGGCTCGGCGCGCTACCTTTTGATGATGCTGGAGCGCTTCGGCGATCCGGCGCTGGCGCTCGCCGCCTATAATGCCGGTCCCCATGCGGTCACCCGCCATGGCGGCATTCCCCCATTTCGCGAAACCCAAGGCCATGTGGCCCGTGTGACTGCCGTGTTCCAGCGGCTCAGAGGAGATCTCTCGTGACGTCCCAACTTTCCCCCATGACCGCGCGCGCGGTCACTTGCGCGCTCATGGGCGCGATGGCGCTCATCGTGCTGGCAGGCCCTGCCATGGCCCAGAGCATCGATCTCTCGCCTGTGCAGACGCTTTTGCAGGGCATTGTCGATGCGATCACCGGCCCTTTGGGCATCGTGATCGGCACCCTGGCGTTGATCGGCGTGTTTCTGTCCTGGCTTTTCGGGATCCTGGATTTTCGGCAGGCGCTCTGGGTGGTTGTGGCGATTGCGGGCATTGCCGCAGCCCCCACTATTGTCGCTGCGATCTGGTCGACCTGAGCCCTGGGAGGTCGCCCACGTCATGGCCGAGCAATCGCGTGTCTTTATCGGCCTGTTGAGGCCGCCCAAGCTGATGGGCCTGCCGATCATGTATGCCATGGTCTGGATGTTTGGATCGACGCTGCTGTTTTTGTGGGTGCAGAGCTGGCTGGTGCTTGTGGCGGCAGCGACTGCCTGGCCAGCGCTGTGGAAAGCGGCGGATTGGGACCCGAACTTTCTCGATGTGCTGGTGATCACCTTGCAGGAAACCCCGCCCTCCCTGAAGCCCAAACCCTTTGGAGGCCAAAGCTATGCCCCGTGATGATCTTCTGGCCCCGCAGGACCAGAGCGCAGATCTCGATCCGCTCACAGCGCTGCCTGCCTGGGCCAGGGGCGAGCCGCGGCTGTCGATGATGCTGCCCTATGTCAGTCTTGTCACTGACCGGACAATCCGGACGCGCGGCAATGAGTTGATGCAATGCATCCGGCTTGAGGGTGTCAACAGCACCACGAGCGAGGACGCCCATCTCGACCGGATCGGCGGGCTTTTGGCAGGCATCGTCGCGCAAGTGGGGACGGGGTTTTCTTTTTATCTGCATAAGGTGTCGAAAGCGGTCGATGTAACCTTGCCGCCCATCCCGGACGAAGGGTTTGCAGCTGCGGTCGATGAGCGCTGGCGCGCGCATCTGGGCCAGGCGGGGCTGCGCGACAAGACCCTGACCCTGACCGTGCTGAAGCGCCCAGAAGCGGGCAGCCGCTTGCCGTTCGGTCTGGGGGCATCCCGCGCCCGGCAGGCGGCGGACACGACCCGGCGTCTGCGCAAGCTTGACGAGGTGGTGGGGTTTCTGCTGTCGTCTTTTGATGAGCTGAAGCCGCGCCTGCTGGCCGCCAGCACTGGCGAGCTTCTGGGGTTTCTTGGCGCGCTCAACACAGGCGAAGAGCACCCGCTTTTCCCGCGCTCACGCCTGGGCGTGATCGCCGAGGATGTCGCCAATACCCGCGTTACCTTTCACGGGACGACCATCGCGCTCTCGGACGGTTCCGTCGGCGACAAGCTCGGCGCGATCTTCGCGGTGAAGAACTACCCTGCCAAGACGGACAGCCTGATGCTTGATGAGCTGAACCTGCCCGTTGACATGGTGGTCACCCATTCTTTCGTGCCGATCAACGCCAACATCATGGCGGGCCGGATCAAGCGGCAGTTGCGCCTGATGCAGGCGGCCAATGACGGGGCCGTCAGCCTCGCGCAGGAATTGGAACTCGCCCAGGACGATCTGGAATCCAAGCGCCTGATCTTCGGCGAACACCATATGACGGTGGCGGTCTATGCGCGCAGCCAGGCCGCGCTCGACGACATCGCGGCCGAGATCCGCAACATCTCCGCGACCTCCGGCATCAACCTGATCTCGGAAGCTTTTGGGGCGCGGGCGCATTTCATGGCGCAGCATCCCGGGAATACCGGCGCGCGCAGCCGCAAGGCCGCGATCACAAACCACAACTTCGCTGATCTCGCCAGTTTCCACCGCACGCCCCTTGGCAAGACTGCAGGGGACGTGCCCTGGGGCGTGCCGATCACGCTGTTTCCGACGCCAGAGCGCAGCGGGTTCCGCTTCAACTTCCACGAACAGGGCGCACCGGACCGCGAGCCAACGGGTGGCCACACGCTGATCCTCGGCCGCCCCGGCTCGGGCAAATCCGTGCTTGCGGCGTTCCTGATGACCATGGCACGGCGCGCAGGCGCGCGGCTCTTCGTTTTCGACTACCGCGCCGGCATGGAAATGGCCGTCCGCGCGCTTGGCGGAAGCTATTCGACGGTGCGGGCCGGACGGCCCACGGGGCTCAATCCCCTCCAGACCGAGATCGACGCCCGTGGTCAGGCCTGGTTGGCCGATTGGCTCGCAAGCCTTCTGGAGCGTCGTGACCGGCCGCTGACCCCGGTACAGACCAACCGTCTGCAGGAAGTTGTGCGCCAGAACGCCAGCGCCGGGAATGCGGAGCTGCGAAACTGGTCGGATTTCGCCTCGCTCCTCGTCTCGACTGATGATGAGGGCGATCTTTTCGAGCGGATGCAGGAATGGACGGCAGAGGGCCGCTATGGCTGGATCTTCGGGGCCAACACGGAGGACAGCTTCCAGATCGGGGGCAGCACCGACGCTGACGTCGCAGGCTTCGATCTGACCGGCATCCTCGATTCCGAGAGCGAGCGGGAACGCATGGCGGTCCTGTCCTACCTCTTCCGCCGGGTCGAGCGCGTGATCGAAGACCGCAAGCCCACGATCATCGTCATCGATGAGGCCTGGAAGGCGCTCGACAATGCGTATTTCGCGGAGCGGCTCTCAAACTGGCTGGTGACAGCGCGCAAGCAAAACGCCGTCGTCGTGATGATGACGCAATATGCCAGCCAGCTCGAGCGCACGCGGACCGGCAAGACCATCGTCGAAGCCGTGCCGACCCAGGTGCTGCTGCCCAATATCCGCGCTTCGGCCGCGGATTACGCAATGCTCGGCCTCAGCGACAAAGAACTCGACGTGCTTCTGGGCGTCGGGTCCGCCTCGCGGCTCGCACTTGTGCGCGATGACCGGGGTGCTGTGGTGATCGACGCCGATCTGAGCGCGCTCGGCCCCCTCGTGACCATTTTGGGCGGCATGGAAAAGGGCGAGGCCCTTGTCGGTGCCGATTACCGCGACCGCCCGGAATTCTGGGCTGATTTCAGGAGAGAGACATGACCCGTATCCTCACCCGCAGCGCCGTGCTGCTTGGCCTTGGCCTGACCCTCACGGCCTGCGCGCAGCACAGACCCGCTGAGGCGAATTGCTTCAACTTCCGCGACGCGCCCGCGCGGGCAGCCTCGGCGGTGACGGTCTCAACCAGCGGCGAGCTTGCGATCCGGCGCGATACATCTTGCGATTTCGTGCGGCTGGGGGCGGGTAGCTGATCCGATGACCACCGCCCGTTTCCGAAACCTGGCCGGCACCGCACTCCTCTCGAGTGTGATCGCCAGTGCCTGCGGGGTCTGGCTCGGGACCCCGGCTTTCGCACAAGGTGTGCCAACCTTTGACGCGCGCCTTTTTGCAGGGCGGCAGGCGATCATCGAGCAGCGCGAACAGGATCTGGCGCTGCAGCAAGACCGCCTGAGCCGCGCGGAGGAACTGGCCGAAATCGAGCGCCAGCAACTCGCTGCCCTGAACGGGATCATGGATGCCATGACCCTGCGCGCGGGGGATGTCGCAGGCACAGTCGCGGGGCTTGAGGCAGGGCAGGGGGAGGCCGGTGGTGTCAGCACCGCCAGCACCGCCGCTGCCAGCCTTTATGCGCCCGAGGACCCCAACCCTGCCGCAGCCCGCATGTTCGGCGATGCCCGTGAAGGGGTGGAAGAGCTGATCATCCGGGCCGCGCGCCACACCCATAGCCTGGCTGGGGTGAGCCGCGCGGGCCTCTCGCTCGTACAATGGCGTTGCCTGTTGCAGGCGCTGATCTGGCAGGAAAGCCGGTTTCAGGTGGGCGCGCGTTCGCCCGTGGGGGCCTTCGGGCTGACCCAGATCATGCCCGGCACTGCGGGCGATCTCGGGATCTATCCGGCCTATTACGACGACCCATGGCTGCAGGTCACGGGCGGCGCGCGCTACCTCGCACAAATGCTGAACATGTTCGATGGCAACATCATCCATGCGCTCGCGGCCTATAATGCAGGCCCGGGACGGGTGCAGCAGTACAGTGGCGTGCCCCCTTTCGCGGAAACCCAACACTACGTCGTCGTGATCCCGCAGCAGTACAACCGCTACCTCGCCGCTGTCGGGGGCATCGATGCGCTCGGCACCATCGATCCGGTCCTGCTGGCCAATGCCAGCTTCAGCCTCTCTTCCCATGGCGCGGGCGTCTATGGTGACTATTCGCTGGTTTCGGTCCAGGTGGCCGCCCTGCGGGTCCAGGACATCATCACCCGCATTGGCGAGACCGAAGACATCCACGAAGCCCTCGCGCTCAATACCTATGCGCGCGCCGAGCTGGCCCGGTTGGTCGCGATCCGCACCCGGATCAAGGCTGCCCATACCCAGCCGCTGAGCGAGGAGCAGCTCGCCATGGCCGCAGCCCAAGCCGCCGAGCGGCAATTCATGAATTTCACCCTGGAGAATTTGCGATGATCCCGCGCTTGCGCATATACCTGACCACCACCGCCGCGACCCTCGCGCTTGGCCTTGCCCTCGCAGGGCCTGTCAGCGCACAAGGCGTGCCCACAGTCGACACCCAGAACATTGCTCAGGAAATCCGCCAGTTGCAGCAGATGCTGCAGGATTTCGGGATCCAGACCGATCTTCTGGACAATGCGCTCGAGCAGCTTCAGGTGGTGCAGGACCAGCTCGACCAGTTGCAGGAGATGTATGCTTCGCTCACCGGGCCGCGCAGCATCCTCGGCATGGTCATGGGCGACGGTCTCGACGGGCTTCTCGAGGCCAAGTTCCGCGATCTACCCGGCCTGATCCGCGGCATCCAGACAGGGGACTGGAGCAACCTTCTCGGCATCACCGCAGGCCCCATGCGCACGCAGATGGAACAAGCGCTCGCGCGCGCAGGCTTTGACGAGGACTCGCTGCGCGAGATCGCGACCAGCGGCAATCCCGGCGCAGAAGGTGTCGCCACGCGCGCCACGACCGGGGCCGTCATGTCGGCCGCTGCCCAGAACAGCCATGCCGAAGCCGCCCAGTCGCTCGAACGGGTCGAACGGCTTGTCGCGATGATCCCGGGCATAGACGACCTCAAGGAATCAATGGACCATAACACCCGCGTGACAGCCGAGCTTGCCATCGCCATGACACGGATGTGGGAGCTGGAAGCGATCCAGACGCTTGGCGCGGGCAATGCCGGGGTGGTCGATGCCGCGACCATCGCCGAGGAGCGGCGCTACATGGATTTCACCCTGCCGAGCCTCGCGCCATGAGCGGGGGGGCGGAGATGAGCGCGCGCGAGTTGGTCGAAGAAGAACTGATCCACGGTGCGCTGCGCCGGGAACAGCAGTGGCGGATGATCGGTCTTGGTGGTGCAGGCTTTGGTGTCATGGGCTGTCTGGCCGCAGCTGCAGTGGCCCTGATGATCGAGACCCCGCTCCCTGTCGTTGTGCCCTATGATCCCGAAACGGGCATGGCGCTGCCGAATGCCACAGTGGCGGCCGTCTCGCTCGCCGAGCGCCCCGCCGTGATCGAGGCGCAGATCTATCGCTATATCCTGGACCGCGAGGCCTATAACCAGCTCGACAATGATCTGCGCGTGCGCCGGGTGCTGGCCCAGTCCACAGGTGCGGCCGAGGCCAGCATGCGCGCCATGTGGACCTCGGGACAGGAAAGCTATCCGCCAACCCGCTACGGCCCATCTTCCGAGATGGCCGTCGAGATCGCCTCGATCACGCTGATCGGCGATAACCGCGCCCAGGTGCGCTTGCGCAAACGCCTGACCAGCCCGCAGGGCGCGCAGGACGGATCATTCACCGCCACCTTGATGTTTGCATTTCGCCCCGAACGGACCCGCTCGATCGATGATGTCTGGCAAAACCCCTTCGGCTTCACAGTAACCCAATATGCCATCCGATCGGACCGTTCCGAATGACCCGTGTTTTGATACCCGCCACGATGCTCGCCAGCGCGCTCACATTTGCGGCAAGCGTCGCCCTCGCCGAAGTCACCCCCCGCCCCGGCCCCCATGACAACCGCGTCCGGATCGCCAGCTGGACCGAGGGGCAGGTCTACCGTGTGGTCACAAACCTCACGCGCGTCACCACAGTCGAATTCGGTGAAGGCGAGACCATCCGCTCGATCATTGCAGGCGACACGGTAGGTTTCCAGTTCGACGGCGTCCCTGGCGGGCGCGCTTTTGCAATCAAGCCCGCCGCCTCGGGCGTGGCCACCAACATCACGGTCTATACCAACCGCCGCTCCTATTATTTCCACGTCGTCGAAGCGCGCGACACACCCCATTACGTGGTCCAGTTCCGCTACCCCGAAGCCCGCGTTCAGCCCGCGCGCGCCGTCGCGGCCGAGGCCCCGAATGCAAACTATGCCGTGAGCAGCAGCCACGAGTTCACGCCCACGGCCATCTGGGATGACGGCACCTTTACCTATTTCCGTTTTGCGCGGAACGCACCTGTCCCGGCGATCTTCCGCTACTCCAATGGCGGCGAGCGCGCGGTCAACAGCACCACGCAGGGCGATGGCGTCATCCGGGTCTCGGGTGTCAATCGCCAATGGGTCTTGCGTCTGGGCGACGACGAGGTCTGTGTTCAGGACATGGGGGCGCCCACATCATGAGTGAAGCCCCCGAAGATCTTGGCGCAAGGCTGGCAGCCCTGGAAAGCGCGACAGGCAAGAAGAAAGGTTCACCCCGCGCCTCGCCTTTGATCGCGATTCTTGGCGTGGCCGGGATCGCGATGTTCGGAGGTCTGCTCTGGACCCTCTTGCAGCCAGCACCCGAAGCGCCGCTGGCAACGGGAGCACCAGACGAGTTTCAAAACGCAGGCTCGGGGTTTGGCGACATGCCCCGGATGCCAACCGCCCAGCCCGCGCCACCCCCGCCGCCTGTCGAGACAGGCCCTTCTGATGCCGAGCGCGCCATGATGGAGAGCCTCGCCACGCTGCGCGCCGAGCTTGAGGAATTGCGCGCCCGGCCCGCCGAGACCGAGGGTGGCAGCGCAGATCAGGCGATCGCTGATCTCACAGATCAGATCGCCGCGCTGCAATCAGCATCGAGCGAGGCACAGCGCGCGCTAGAGCGCCAACTGACCGAGCGCGACCGCGAGCTTGACCAGCTGCGCATGGATCTCGAAGTCGCACGTCTGACCTCCACAGAGCCTGCCGCCCTGGGCGCGAGCGAAGAAGACCTGCGGCTTGCTGAGCTTGAGCGCCGCCGTCTGGCCGAGGCCGAGGCCCGCGCACAGCGCATCGCATCGCCGATGCTGGCCTTCTCGGGCATGGGGTCAGGGACAGATCGCGGCAATGCACAAGAACAGGCCCGTCTCAGTGCCGATGAAGCTTTTGTGCGCGCAGGCGCACAGCCCGCGCCAGTGACGCGCGCGCAGCTCATCGTGAACCCCGCCAATACGGTCGTGCAGGGCACGATGATCCAGGCCGTCACGGAAACCGCGCTCGACAGCACCTTGCCCGGTACGATCCGCGCCATTGTGTCAGAGGATGTTCATGCCTTTGACGGCAGTCGCGTCCTGATCCCGCGCGGCGCACGCCTGATCGGGCGGTATCGCTCGGATGTGGCGCTCGCACAGTCGCGCGTCATGGTGGCCTGGGACCGGATCATCCTGCCGGACAACCAGACGGTGGAGATCAGCGCCTTCGGCGGGGACGAGCTGGGCCGCACCGGCACCACCGGCTTTGTCGATACCCGCTTCGCGCAGCGGTTCGGCTCAGCGGCGCTGATCTCGCTCATCGGCACCCTGCCGGCGGTGGCTGCAGGCCAGATCGAGGATCGCGATGCGGCAGGGGCCGCGCGCGATGTCTCGGGCGATCTGCGCGATGCAACGCAAGGCGTGACGCAGGACTATCTCGCGATCCGCCCTGTAATCCATGTGGATCAGGGCACGCGGATCACCGTCATGGTCGACCGCGATCTGGAGATTTTCTGACATGGCAGCGAGCTATCTTGAGGCCTCGCTCGACCGCCTCGGCGCAACCGTGCAGCGGGACGACACGATCGAGATCTGCATCAACCCCGATGGGCAGGTCTGGGGCGAGTTCCAGGGCGATCATTTCATGCGAGGACTCGGCACCCCGCTCAGCCAGACCGAAATCAAGGATCTCGGCAACCAGATCGCCTCCGCCGCCGCGACCACGCTGAGCCCCAAAAAGCCCATCGTCTCGGTCTCGATCCTCTATCGCGACCGACCCATTCGCGCCCAGGTGATCCAGCCGCCTGCTGTGGAAGGGGGGTTTTCCATATCGCTGCGGTTCTTTTCCTCAATGCCGCTGGAGGCGATCAAGCTTGGGTTTCTCTATGGCAAAGAGCGCAGTCTCGAAGGCTTGCGCCATGAGCGGAACGCCGCGCTGCGCGATGTGGTGGCATCCGGCGATATCGACGCCGCCCTGCGCTTCTGCGTCGAGAACAAGCTCAACATGATCGTCTCGGGCGGCACCTCGACTGGCAAGACGGTCGCGGCGCGCAAGATCCTCGCGCTGATCCCGCCCGAGGAGCGGATTATCACGATCGAGGAAGCGGCCGAGCTGCGTCCCGAGCAGCCAAATGCCGTGACGCTGATCGCTGATCGTGACGCGGAGGCCCGCAGCGCCGATGTGCTTCTGGCCTCAACCCTGCGCATGCGGCCCGACCGGATCGTTCTGGGCGAGGTCCGCGGCCGCGAGGCCATGACCTTTCTCGAGGCAATCAACACTGGCCATGGCGGCTCGCTCACCACGCTGCATGCCGAGACCCCGCAACTCGCCATCCGCCGTCTCGCCATCGCTGCCCTGAAGGCGCAAGTCCCGATGACCTATGCCGATATGGTCGATTACATCGAGGGCTCGATTGACGTCATCATCCAGGCTGGTCGCCACGACGGTGCGCGCGGCATCACCGAGTTCTTCCTGCCGGGGCAGGTGAGGGCTACAGACCAGAGCAATGCCGGATTCGGGGGCGCAAGCCGCGCCGCCGTTTCGGTCACGTAATCAGAAAGGAACACCCCATGCGCAAGATCAGTTTCGCGCTCGCCCTTGTCGGACTTGCAACGCCCCTTGCGGCACAGAACGCGCCACAGGTGAGCAATGATCTCACAATCAATATGTCACCCCAGCAATACCGCATCTGCAACGACCGCCCATCCCGTCCGGTCTGGATGGATGAGGTCCATGTGCGCGAGGCTTACAAGGCGCTGACCTTGATGCGGCTTTACGAGCTGCGGGCTTGGGAGGCGATCAAGGCATCAGGCGATTGTGGCTGTGATGTCCGCTTCCCGTCTTGGGATGCCGCCTCGGCCGAGTACGAGGAACGGTTCGTGACAAGCACGCAGGCGGAGCATACTCAGGCCCAATTGGACCTTCGCAATGATCAGAGCCAGATCGCTCGTCAGGTTCAGGATCTCTGCGAAGCGCAAGGCAACTGGTAATGAGCGTTGTCAGCTGGATGGTCGGTGCCGCCGACGGATTTCTTGCCGATGCCGCCGAATCCCAGTTCGGGGCCGTGGCGAGCAATACCGGCACGATCGTTCTGCTGATGGTTACGCTCTCACTGATCGGTGTCTGCATCAATATGGCCTTCCAGTTCCGCAGCATGGATGGGGCCAGTTTCTTCTGGTATCTCATCAAGCTGGCGCTGATAGGACTCTTTGCCTTCAATTGGGCGAACTTCAACGCGATCTCGAATGCGGTCATCGGTGGTCTCGACTACATCGCCGGGGCCCTGATCTCCTCGGTTGGCGGCGGCGGGGCAGGGGCCACCTACTTCGCGGGCGAATTCGATCGGCTGATCACAGAGTTCAGCCAGTACTTGAACGCAATCGGCAACAACCTGAACTGGATGACCGGTGCGATCCTCGGCGGGATCGGGCTGGTGCTGCTCAGCCTGCTCGGCTTCATGACCGGCATTGTGCTCATCTTCGCCAAGATGATGCTGACCCTGATGCTGGGCCTCGCCCCGATCATGATCGCCCTGTCGCTGTTTGACGCCACAAAGGATTTCTTCCATCGCTGGATATCAACGACAATCAGCTACGCCTTCTACCCCATCGTCATTGCCGCGATGTTCTCGACCGTCGTCGGCATGGCCAATGCGCTGCTCTCCCAACTCGGAGACCCGAATTCCGCGACCAATATCGGAGCACTGGTGCCATTTTTCGTGATGGTGTTCCTGGCAAAAGGCCTCATTGCGGCAACGCCCCTGATCGTGCGGGGCATCTCGGGGAACCTGATGGTGGCAGCGGCGCCCGCCATTGTTGGAGGATCAGCAGCAGTAATGCGCGGTCTGTTCAATACAACGGGTGTGCAGGGCAGGGCCCGGATCGGAGCATTGAGCACCGGCGAGGCGATCGGACGAGGTGCCGCACAGGCACCGGCCACCGTGCGGGCCGTTACCACCACAGCAAGTGCACAGGTGATCAGGATGGCCGAGAGATCAAAGAGGCTGGCACGGTAGGCATGGAAAGCAAATGCATCTTCGGGCCCATAGGCTGAGGGTCACATGTTCAAAGCCTACCCCCGCAAGCAAATCGTCATAATATAACAAACGCTTAGCCTGGGTTATCTCTATACCACAGACCGCTTTGCGTTTTACATCAACGCTACATCAACACCATAACAGAAAAACAGCATTCGCGTGCACTGGCGTGCATTCGGCGGCAATCGACCCCGACAAAATGTCGGTTGACGCCCGCTTTGGCGCTTACCTTATTCGATAAGGGCGGACTTCTGGGCAGGTCCCATGGCACCGACCTTACCGTTAAAGATAAATTACCTTGCAGGCAGCGCCTGTCGCCACTATCCTTACCTTAAAGGGTAAGGTTGCGCCGATGGTCGATAATGCCGAGAAGAAGCTGCTGGCGGATACCGGCCATCGGATCCGCGAGACCCGAGCCGCGCAGGGATTGAGCCTGGAACAGCTGGCCCGGCTGACTGGAATCAGCGCGCCTGCCTTGTCCTTGATAGAAACCGGCAAACGCGATCCGCGGCTGACGACGCTCAATCGGATCGCTGATGCCTTGCGTGTGCCCATCGCGGCGTTGACCGCGAACCTGTCTGGCATTGAAGAGCCCAACACTCCGTTGCCATATGAGGGCTATGATCTCGGAGACTATCAGTGACGGAGTCTGTTCCCATATGGTTTGACGGCCTCGCGGTGGGGCAGGTCGATGTTACGGCTGATGGATCTCTTTCTTTGCAATATGCCGAGCGATGGCTGCAGACGACCGGGGCGTTCCCCTTGTCTGTCACCATGCCGCTGCGCGCCGATCCCTATCCCTCTGATGTCATCTCCCCCTGGCTGGCCAACCTCTTGCCAGAGGAAGAACAGCTTCAGGTTCTGACCCGATCTCTCGGCCTCGATCAGGCAGATGTTCTGGCCGTACTGGCAGAGATCGGAGGCGACACGGCCGGCGCTCTGTCCTTCGGCGCTGCGACGGATCGGGCGCTATGGGCCTATGCGCCGCTCACGACCTTCTATGACACGGCCGACCCGCATCAGGCGCTCGAGCGCCACTTTGAGGATCTCGGTCGTCGGCCGTTTCTGGTTGGCGAGGAGGGCGTGCGCCAGTCGCTGGCGGGTGGCCAGAAGAAGTCGGCGCTCGCCGTTCTCGGACCAGACGGTGCGCCTGTGCTGCGCCTGCCGGAGGAGGGCGATGTTCTTGCCGTACCTCTCAATGGTGCCCCCTCGACATTGATCGTGAAGCCCGACAATCCCAACCTTCCCGGCATCACCGAAAACGAGGTCTGGTGTCTGCGTATGGCGCAGGCGATCGGTATCGATGCTGCACAAGTGACGATCCTCCAGTCGTCAAAACGGACAGCGATCGGTGTGCTGCGCTATGATCGCAGGATCGGGCGGAGCGGCCAGCTTCTGCGCCTGCACCAGGAAGACTTCGCGCAGGCCAATGGCCTGCCTCCGGGGCGGAAGTATGAGCGCGGCACGTTGCGCGGGCTCGACCTCAAAACCCTGCTGGAAACCGGTCGCCATGTCAGCGCAACCGATGCACTGGCGCTGCTCGATCAGGTCATCTTCAACATCCTCGTCGCCAACACCGACGCGCATGCGAAGAACTATTCCCTGATCCTGCCGGTGGGCGGTGGCCCGCGTCTCGCGCCGCTTTATGATGTCTCGACGGTGCTGTCCTGGCCCCATGTCGTAAAGACCTACGCTCAATCCATCGACGGCAAGAAGCGACGCCCGGACACGATTTCTGGGCGGCACTGGGAAGCCCTCGCGCGGGAGGTTGGGTATCGTCCAACCGATGTGAAGCACCGTGTCCAGCAGATCGTCGATGCGCTGGTGGCGAACAGAGCGAAGATCACGGAGGAGGTGGCAGCCCTGCCCGGCGCGAGTGCAGGCTATGTCATGCAGACCGCGGAAGCTGTCGAGGGAAATGCCCTGCGCATGGCGGGGAGGCTTTGATGCGTACGCCGCGCGCCTCACGAGACCCCCCCACCGGTGCTCGCGCGATCGGTGGAGCGCGCGGCCTTCAGAGTGCGCGATCCCTGATCGGATCAGCCACGCTTGACCCAATGCGCTGCGACGGATCAAATAGACTAATAATTTGAATAACATCACCGGTAGCACCCTGTCAGAGACCATCAAACAGCCCGACCCGTTCCTGACGACCTGTGTGTCTGTTGACATCGAGGTCGATCCCAGGACAGCGCGCGTGTTCGACCTGGCCGCCGTCCACTGCACGAAGGCTGAGCCAATTCGCGGCCAGAAGGGCGGCGTGGCATCCGCGCTGGATAGGCTTGAGGCCGCTCTGGGGGATGCACGGCATCTGATCGGCCACAACATTCTGCGCCATGACCTGCCGCATCTGGCCTCTCTGCGCCCGCGGCTGGCGCAGCTTGCGCAGGCACCCATTGATACGCTCTGGCTCAATCCGCTCGCTTTTCCGCGCAACCCTTACCACCATCTGGTCAAGCACTACCACGACGGGCGGTTGCTGTCGGGCCATGTCAACGACCCCGAAGCGGATGCGCGGCTTGTCTTTGATGTGCTGAGCAACCAGCTGGGCGCCTTTCGTGCCCTGAATGCGCAATCACCCGATGCCGTTGCCGCCTATCACTTCCTCACATCGCGTGGGGAAAATGACACCGGCTTCGGCGCGCTGTTTCAGTATGTGCGCGGGGCTGATGTGCCACCTGCTAATCAGGTGCGCCAAGCGATCAGGCGGCTGCTTGACGGGCAGACCTGTGCCTCGGCGCTCGAAGCAGTTCTGGATGAAATAGCGTCCACCACCATGGGTTGGCCACTCGCCTATGCGCTGTCATGGATATCTGTTGCAGGCGGGGATTCAGTCATGCCGCCTTGGGTGCGGATGCAGTTTCCGGGTGCCGCGCGCATGGTGAAACGCCTGCGTGACACGGGCTGCGATGCGCCGGACTGCGCCTGGTGCCGCGAGAAGGGCGACCCGGTCAAAGCGTTGTCGCGGTGGTTCGGCTTTGACGCCTTTCGCCCTGTGCCGGTGGATGCTGATGGGCGCCCCTTGCAGGAACGCATCGTCGACGAGGGGATGCGCGGCAAGAGTATACTTGGCATCCTGCCCACCGGGACGGGGAAATCCGTCTGCTACCAGATCCCGGCGCTGGCCAAGTTTGATCGGACCGGTGCGCTGAGCGTCGTCATCTCGCCGCTTGTCGCCCTGATGGCCGACCAGGTTGCAGGGATGGAGCGCGCGGGCATTTCTTCTGCCGTCACGGTGAACGGGATGCTCTCATTGCCCGAGAGGCAGGACGCACTGGAGAAGGTGCGCATGGGCGAAGCGGCTATGCTGCTGATCTCGCCCGAGCAGTTGCGCAGCGTCGGTGTTCGATCCGTGCTCGCGCAGCGCGAGATCGGCCTCTGGGTGCTGGACGAGGCGCATTGTGTCTCGAAATGGGGGCATGATTTCAGGCCCGATTATCGCTACATCGCGCGGTTCATCCGCGAAACCGCAGGCGATGCGGACCCCGCCCCCGTGATCTGTCTGACCGCGACTGCGAAGCCAGAGGTCGTGCGCGATATCCGCGACCATTTCCAGCAGCGGCTCGGGACGGAGCTGTTGTTGCTAGATGGCGGTGCATCGCGGACAAATCTGAGTTTCGAGGTGCGTGAAACAGGGAAGCGCACCAAGCTGGCCGACATTCTTGAGGTCATCGAACAGCGCCTGCCGCCCGAAGGTGTGTCCGGTGCCGTGGTCTATTGCGCAACACGCAAGGCGACCGAAGACGTGGCGCAGTTCCTGCAGTCGCAGGGGCTTTCGGCGGAACGCTACCATGCCGGGCTGACGCCCGACGAGAAGAAGACCATTCAGGAAAGGTTTCGGATCGGTGAGCTGCGGGTGATCGCGGCGACCAATGCTTTCGGGATGGGGATAGACAAGCCGGATATCCGGCTGGTCGTGCATGGCGACATTCCCGGCTCGCTCGAGAACTACCTGCAGGAGGCAGGCCGCGCTGGTCGCGACCGGGACCATGCGAATTGCGTGCTTCTGTTTGCGGCCGATGATGTTGAACGACAGTTCCAGCTTTCGGCGCGCTCGCGCCTCGCCCGGCATGAGATCGGTGCCATCCTGAAGGCCGTGCGGCGCATGGATGCCCGGACGCGCAGCACAGGAACTGTGGTTGCGACCGCAGGTGAAATCGTGCGCAACGAGCAGGATCGCGAGTTTCAGCGTGAAAGCGCCACGGATGATACGCGGGTCAAGACAGCGCTGTCCTGGCTGGAAGAAGCGAAACTGCTGACCCGAGAGGAAAACCGCGTTCAGGTTTTCCCGTCCTCGCTGAGGGTTCGCAGCATCGATGAGGCCAAGGTTCTGCTGGACAGGGCGCAGATCACGGGCATGCGGCGCACACAGTTGATGGACATTGTCCGCCACTTGATCAACGCGCCGCCCGATGAGGGCATCTCCACGGACGAGTTGACCGGGATCAGCGGGCTGACCGGTGGGCAGCTGACCAAGGCGCTGGCCGATCTTGAATCGCTGGGGATTGCGCGCAACGACACTGCTGTGACCGTGTTTGTGCATAATTCCGTGCAGGACAGTTCGGTTAATCGGTTAGGGGAGGCCACACGGCTTGAAAGTGACCTGATCGCGCTCATGCGAGAAGAGGCACCTGACGCGGACGAACAAATCACCACGCCATTGAACCTACAACTGGCCAGCCAGAAACTGCGCGACGGCGGGCACAGCCATGTGCGCCCTGACGTGGTCGAGAAGCTCTTGCGTGGTATGGCACACGATGGTCGTGACCTTGACGGCGGCAAAGGCAATCTGCGTCTGCGCAAGGCGTCGCGGCACACGCTTTTTGTGGCGTTGCAACGCTCATGGCGGGTGATCGAACAGTCAGCTGCCCTGCGCCAGCAAGCAGGGGAAGCGTTGGTCGGGCATCTTCTTGGGCGATTGGAGAAAGGTCAGCGCGGCAAGGATTTGCAGGTCGAAACCACGCTGGGCGAGCTGCTCGCCAGCCTGTCCGGCGATGCGTTTCTGCGCGCACAGGTCAAGGAAATGACACGGCTGATGGATCGCGCGCTCATGTGGCTGCACGAGCAGGATGTGGTGACGCTTGGGAAGGGGCTGACTGTCTTCCGACCTGCGATGACGGTACAGCTTGCCCCCGGAAAGGGGCAATTCCTGGTCAAGGATTTCGCGCCCCTGCAAGAGCATTACGAGGAACAGACTGTCCAGACCCATGTCATGGCCACCTATGCCGAGGCGGGGCTCGCCTCGATGCCCGATGCGATGCGCCTGTCAGAGGATTACTTCACTCTCGATCAAGAGGCCTTCATGGGCCGCTGGATGAAAGGCAGAACCACAGAGGTTAAGCGCCAGACAACCGGCAAGTCATGGACCGCAGTTGTCGAGGCATTGGGCAACCCGGTTCAACAAAAGATCGTGGCGGATGATCGAGATGCGACCAATGTGCTGGTTCTGGCCGGGCCGGGGTCGGGCAAGACGCGGGTGCTGGTGCATCGCATCGCCTATCTGATCCGGGTCCGGCGCGAGGATCCGCGCAGCATTCTTGTGCTCAGCTATAACCGTCACGCCGCAGTCGAAATCAGGGCGCGGCTCCGGCATCTTGTGGGGGATGAGGCTTACGGCGTGACAGTATCTACCTGCCACGCGCTGGCCATGCGGCTTGTGGGGGCGAGTTTCGCCGGATCGCGGGCCGAAAGCCGCGACTTCGACGGCGTTGTCATGGAGGCCGTGCGCCAGTTGACCGGCGAAGGGCTGAGCAAGACCGAGGCCGAAGCCCAGCGCGAGACGCTGATTCAGGGCTATCGGTGGATCCTTGTGGATGAGTATCAGGATGTTGGGCCCCAGGAGTATGCGCTGATAGCAGCGGTAGCCGGGCGGACGATTGAGGATGAAGACCTTCGCCTGAGCCTTTTTGCTGTCGGGGATGACGATCAGAACATCTATGCCTTTTCCGGTGCCTCGATCCGCTACATTCGTCAGTTTGAACAGGATTACCGGGCGAAGCCGGAATACCTTGTCGAGAACTACCGGTCGAGCCGGCATATCATCGAGGCATCAAACACCGTGATTTCCGGCGCCGCAGACCGGATGAAGCTGGGTCATGACATCACGATCGACCGCAAGCGCCGTCGTGACCCGGCAGGCGGGATCATGACAAAATGCGATCCGGTCGGGCAGGGGCGTGTTCAACTGCTACAGTGCCCGCGGGGTGACCGGGCGCAGGCTGTAGCAGCGATCGGCGAGTTGCAGCGTCTGGCCGCGCTGGAAGAGGGGTGGAACTGGTCGCGCACGGCGATCATCGCGCGCAACTGGCGGCAGCTGGTCCCGGTGCGCGCCTATGCCGAGGCGCAGGGCATTCCGGTCGAAATGGCCAATGAAAACACGCCGAGCCTCTGGCGCATGCGAGAAATGCGGCTGTTCATCGAGGCGATTTGTCGTGACCGGACCCGCCTGTTGAACGTGACCGATCTGTTGGAAATCGCGAATACACTGCCGCGCAACGGTTGGTCTGATCTTGTCGCTGAGGGCATTGCCGCGCTGGCACAGGAGATCGGAGTAGGCGCGGCATCGGTTCCCGACCTGATCGAATGGTTCGGCGAATGGGCACGCGATGCGCGAGGCGAGCAGCGCGGGCTGCTTTTGATGACGGCACACCGCGCCAAGGGTTTGGAATTCGATGATGTGGTGATCCTGAA
>JAFIEM010000220.1 GCA_020832555.1 Natronohydrobacter sp.
ACCGCGTGGCGGCCGCGAGGGGGATGCCGCCGAACCCGCAATACCCCGCGCAGGCGCGGTGATTTAGCAGGGGGGGGGGCGGGGGGCGGCGCCCCCCCGATCCCCCCGCCTCAGGGGGCACACGCGCCCCCTGAGAACCCCCGTGGATATTTTTGCAAGACTGAAAGGGTCAGGAGCGGTCGAAGAGGCCGGTCAGGGCGCGGGACAGGATATTGCCGGTGCGCGGACGCGGCAGGGCGTGGAAGGGCATGGGGCGGCAGACCTCGATCGCGGCGATGCCGAGGCGGGCTGTGAGCGCGCCGTTCACGATCCCCTCGCCGAAACGGCGCGAGAGTTTCGAGACGATCCCGCCAGAGGCGACCGAGCCGATCATATCCTCGCCCACCGCCACCGCGCCTGTGGCCAGAAGATGCGCGATCACCCCGCGCATCAGCCGGATTGAGCCAAGTGTTCCCGCGCGCCCGCCATAGATTTCGGCGACACGGCGGATCATCCGCAGATTGGTCACAAGGGCGGCCAGCACATCGACCAGCGCAAGCGGCAGCATGGCGGTGAGAAGCGCGACCTGTCTTGCGCTGGCTTCGACCTCGCGCCGCGCGAGCGCATCCAGCGGGGTCATCAGCGTGACTTCGGTCAGGTCCAGAAGCCCTGCACCGTCAAGTTGGTCGGGGGCGTGGTCGTCAAGCTGCGCGCGCGCCCAGCGCAGGTCGGGGCGATGGGCATAGAGCGCGGTCAGATGCGCCATGACGCGGGCGCTGGCGGCGCGGTCCGGGTGCAGGCGGGCGGCGTCGGCCTCGGCCCGAAGGGTGTCGATGCGGGCGAGACGCCGGAAGCCCGCCCATTCGCGCAAGGCGAAGATCAGCGCCGCCAGCGTGATCAGCGCCAGAAATGCGAGCGCCAGCCAGCCAAGGGCCGCGTTACGCGCCACCAGCCCGGTCACGAAGTCCCAGGCAGCGACAGAGGCGGCGAGGGTTATGAAGCCTGCAAGCGCGGCCCAGCCAAGCCTTGCCCAGAGCGGCATGCGCGCGCGGCCCAGAGTGAGGGCGGTCTGCATGGCGCGGCCCTCGGGCATGTCCTCTGGCGGGGGGAGGGCGGCTCCCGGGTCGGCAGGGTGCTGGTCGTCCAGTTCGATCAATGTCGGTTTGCGCGCGCTCATCCCAGCCAATCCCCCAGAAGAAATTCGGCCGCCGCATCGAGCCGGATATGCGGCAGCCCGTCGCCGGGTTTGCGGGCTATCGCGGCAGGGGCGAAACGCATGATCTGGTAATCAGCATCGAGCCAGCGCGCGGCGCCGTCGCGGGCGGGGCCGATCAGTTGCATCGGATCGTCGGGCAGATCGCCCGCATAGAAGGCGGCTTGCTTGCCAGTGTCGAGCAATCGCCCGCGCACGCAATCAAGCGTTTCGCCCTGGCGCGTATGTGTTTCCTCGACCGTGGCGCGCAGGGCGGCCAGCGCCATGGCCTGCGTTTGCGCGCCTGCAAAATCGGCGCGGTCCTTGGACTGGCGCAGGAGCGCGGTCATCAGGGCGGTCAGCCGCGCGTGCTGGCTGTGATGCAGATGGTCGGCCTTGGTCGCTGCAAACAGGAGTTTTTCGACGCGCTTGCCGCCCAGAAGGCGCGTAAGCCAGGCATTGCGGCCCGGACGGAAGGCCGCGAGGAGTTCGGTGAGTGTCGCGCCCAGCCGATCCACTGCTTCCGGGCCGGAATGGATCGCGCCCAAGAGATCAGCCAGCACCACTTGCCGGTCAATCCGGGCGAAGTGGTCGCGGAAGAAGGGCTGGACCACCTGCCGCTTGTAAGCGTCATAGCGCCGCGCCATTTCGCGCGCGAGCGACCCGCGCCCGCCCGCGTCGGGCAGGGGCACGAAGGTCAGCACCGGCGAGCCTGCCAGATCGCCCGGCAGCAGGAAGCGCCCCGGCGTGATGTCGGACAGCCCAGCCGCGCGGGCGGCCACCAGATAGGCGGTAAAGGCTTCGGTCAGGCGCAGGGCTGTGGCTTCCTCATGCGCGGAATTGGGGTCAGCCGCCCTGATCTGCTCCAGCGCGTCCGTGGCGAAATCGCGGGTCTGCATCCGCGCCAGCACCTCGCGCGACCATTGGTCGTAGCTTTTGTCCAGCAGCACCAGATCCAGCAGCCATTCGCCGGGATAGTCGATGATATCGACATGTACGACCCGCGCCGAACGCACGCCCGCGAGCAAGCCGCCGGGACGAATGCGAAAGGACAGCCGGAGTTGCGAAATCTGCCGCGTGCCTTCGGGCCAATGCGGATCGGGGCCAGTGAGGGCGGCCAGATGGCGTTCATAGTCGAAGCGTGGCAGGGTATCGTCGGGCTGGGGTTGCAGGAACGCGGCCTCGATCCGGCCAGAGGCGACAGCGCCCATCCGCCCCATGCGGCCCCGGTCCATCAGATTGGTGACAAGCGAGGTGATGAACACGGTCTTGCCCGCGCCCGAGAGGCCCGTGACGCCGAGGCGCAAGGTTGGTTCGAAGAAGGTCTCGGAAATTGTGCTGGTGACACCCGAAGTCACACGGTCCACGCCGCGCAACACCCCATCTGCCAACCTGCCAATCACCATTTTCGCACCTCTTGCCGCCCTCCTAGATAGGGGGTGCTGTGCCGGGTTGGAAGGCTTGGCGGTGATTTTGCGTCTGGGGGTGATGCGCTTGCAAGGGGCTCCCCTTGCAGCGTCGCGTCTGCCTGCGGGGGCAGAAGCGCCCGCTCATGGCCCACCCGCCCGCCCCGAT
>JAFIEM010000221.1 GCA_020832555.1 Natronohydrobacter sp.
CCATCGCGACATAGCCCATCTCGCGCGCGCGGGCGACCTGACGCTTCAGGATGGCGCGCGGCGAAATCGCCACTTCGTCATGCGTATGGTGATCGAGCAGATCACACAGCACCAGCGCGGTGCCGGGCAACCACGGCACGCGCCGCAGGGTCGCCAGATCGGGTTTCATGACGTAATCGCCATAGCCCTTTGCCCAGCTGGTCGAGGCATAGCCCTCGACCGTCAGCATCTCCATATCGGTGGCCAGCAGGTAATTGCAGCAATGCGTCTCTTCATACCCGGAGGCCAGAAAATGCGCAGCGTGAAACCGCTTGCCCATCAGCCGCCCCTGCATGTCCGGCGCCGCCACGAGCACCGTATCGATCTCGGCTGCCTCGAAACGCGCGCGCAGTTCCTCGAGTGTCAGTGTCCCCGGCATCCTGTCGTCCCCCTGTCTTGCATCTGTGTCATCGGGCCTTGCATGCGCCGATGCTGTTGGCCCCGTTACCTGCGCATCATGCGTTTGCCGTGTCTCCTCCGGGCTGTTCGGCGACAGCGGCGGTGATGATGATCTCGACCTTGAGCTCGGCAGAGGCCATGCGGGATTCACCACAGGCGCGTGCAGGCGCATGACCTGCGGGAACCCAGGCATCCCAGACGGCGTTCATCGCGTCGAAATCGGCCATGTCGCGCAACCAGATGATGGCCTGAAGGATATGCGCCCGGGATGATCCCGCCTGTGCCAGAAGCGCGTCGATCCGCGCAAGGCAGTCACGGGTCTGCTCGGTCACGGTCGATCCGGCACCGACCTGGCCGCACAGGAATACAGTTCCGTTGTGAATGACAATGCTGCTCATGCGGGTTTTGGTGTTCATGCGAGTGATCGGCATCTGAAGATATTCCTGTGCGTTAGAGTCCGAGAACGATGGCAGGTAGCCACAGTGATACAATGGGCACGAAGCTGGTGATCAGCACCACCTCTGCGTGTGCGACTTTCTCTTTGCCATTTCGGAGCGTCTCTTTCGTCATGCGATCCACCTTAACGCCCAGTCCAAATCTCCGCGACCACCTCTTCCGTCGCAGGGTGCATGGTCGACACCTGATCTTCGACCGCATCAGCGCTGATCGCATTACCATCCTGCACATTCTGAATGGGGCGATAGACGTCGAGGTAATCCTGTTCCCTGACCAATACCGCCGCCACAAGCCCTTTCCACCCTGCGGGATTGGCGGGGGAGATTCATACGCCGATACCAACGCAGGCGTGACAGGTTCCGCGTCAGTCTGACCAAGTGGCGGGGTTGTAATCCCCCTGCCCTATCTTGGCGCGAATGGATTTTCGATAGCGACGCCAGTCGGACTGAAATCACTGGCATTGCCTGTCACGACGGTTGCCCCATGATGCAGTGCCGTAGCGGCGATCATCAGATCTGCACCAGTATGCCCGATCTCGGATGACAGGCGCCCCCAGATCCGCGCATCCTCTGCCCCGAAATCAAGCAGCCGGTCCGAGAACAGACGCAGCGTGCGATCCAACCAGGCACGAAGATCACTGGCGAAAGCAGGATCGCGGGCGTCTTGTTGTCGGATATCACGCTCCATTTCGCCGAGCGTAATCACGCTCAGGAAAAGCTCCTGTTCCGCTTTTCCCCGCAGCCAGCTTTCCACGCGTGGCGCCCGGTCAGGGCGGCACATCGCCGAGATGACATTGGTGTCCAGAATATACATCAAAAGCTGACGTCGCGTGGCGCGACTTGGGCGCGCGGCATATCACCCCCGGGAAATGCCATCAGGTGATCAGCAAAGCTTTCTCTGGCCTCGACAGCGCCCTTCAGAAGTCGGTGATATTCATCGGCAGACAGGACAACCACTGCGGGCTTGCCGCGACGACTTACCTGCTGTGGTGTGCCGGCAAGGGCCGCATCAACAACCGCGCTGAATTTGTTCTTTGCGTCTTGTACAGTCCACACCTGCTTATATCCATCCAGCTATCTGGCTGGACAGGATGGCCTTGAGATGTGTTTTGTCAAGGGCAGATCAGATGCTGATGAGATGTGGCGGCGTTTTCTGGTCATGCGGGTTGCGGACCCGGCGAAGAAGGCCGCGGAGATGTGAATTGAAAGGGTCGCCTACGCGCGGCCCTTTCGTTGTTTCTCATGCGCGTGGCGGTGCCCCAAATTACTTTGTCTAGCAATTTCCTGTTTTGATAGGCATATGTGTGCCAAGCAAAACTTGGAAGTGATTGGCATGACCCCACTCAGCAGCATCGCGATGAGCGCTTACACCGATCTGGTGCGTCTTCTGAAAGATAACGCGCTGTCTGCCGTTGAAGGTAAACCGACGCTCAAAGAGCGCGGCGACAAGGGCTATTGGTACGCGGCGCGCCGCGTCGGGACGGAAATGCGGTTCATCTATATCGGCGAAGACAGCGATGAAACGCGCGCGCGCATCGACCGGATCGAAGAGCTGCGCGCGACCGCCAAGGAGCGGCAGGCGGAGCGGTCGCGACTCGTTCGACTTCTGCGGGCGGAAGGCATGACGCCCACCGACCGGGCGACCGGTTCCATCCTGGTGATGACCGAGCAGTATTTTGGCAACAGCTCCGGCTGGTCGACGCGGTCGGCCAGGCGCTGATACCAGGCAAAGGATTTGAGACTGTCTTCGACATCGGTGCGCGCCAGGATCACGGGGGCCACGATGATGTGGACTTGTGCGGCTATGGTATCGGCCCAGACCCCGCCACCGCCTTGCGTGTCGATGA
>JAFIEM010000233.1 GCA_020832555.1 Natronohydrobacter sp.
GTGCAGAACACCTCGCCCAGCAGCACGACCGCCACAAGCATCGCAATCACCGACCCGCTGCCGACGACATTGACCTTCGTTGCGGTGGACAATGTGACCTATAGCGCCGGTGGTTCGAATGCCAGCGCGCCGGTGCATAACGGAACCAACCCCGGCGGCACGGTCAGTGTGACCATCGATGAACTTCCGGCAAGTTCAACCGCAACCTTCCGCATTCGCGCGACGATCAACTGACGCTACCCCCGGCGCGCGGCACCCTGTTCGCCGCGCGCCGCCTGTATCCAGCCCGCATCGGCCCAGTACCCATGTTCCGTTTGCTTTCCCTTGCCCTAGGCCAGTTCTGCGCGGCTGCAGTGACGCTCGGCATGGCCGCGGCGCAGACGCCGATGGGGACGGAAGTGCTGAACACCGCCCATGTCACATGGCAGGCAGGCGGCATCGATCAGGGCGCAGGGCTTGCCCCCAAGGCCCGCTTCACCGTCGCGCGCCCGCCCCGGACCGATGCCGTGCTGACCGCATGGGAACTTGACAAGGGCCTGAGTGATGGCCCGTTCGAGAATATCCTCTTTCCCGCAGGCGATTACCGGCAGAACCCGTTTGTGGCGCTGCCCGAACCTGTGGACCGCTCTTTCCTGACCGGCGATCCCACCCCCATTGACCGCAGCCAGCCCCTGCGCGTGTTCGCGACCCAGCGTATCCGCATGGGTGTGCCCGTCTTCTTCACGCTGGAAGATGCCGGGCTGAACATGGACCCCACAGCGGTCGAAACCGTGGTTGTCATGCTGTCGGACGCCGTGACCGGCGACCGCGAAGAGTTGCGCTTTTACGAGACCGGCCCCGATACCGGCATCTTCTCGGCCTGGATCAACACCACTGATACGGCATCATCCGGCGGCGACGGGCAGCTTGCGACAAAGGCGTTTTCGGTCATCACCGCGCAATATGAAGAAACCACCAACACGATCAACAATCTGGAAGTCGATGTCGGTGTCGGCCCGATCGACCCGTTCGGGCTGGTCTTCGACAGCCAGACCGGCGCGCCACTCAGCGGGATCGAGCTGACGCTGATCGACATGGCCACGGGCGCGCCTGCGACTGTCTTCGGCGATGACATGGTGGCAGACTATCCGGCCACGCTGGTCACGGGCGGGCAGGTCAGCGACAGTTCCGGGCGGGTCTACGACTTTGCCCCCGGTGAATACCGCTTCCCCTATGTCGCGCCGGGGACATATCGCATCGAGATCACGCGAAGCGATTTCGACACCCATGCCGCCCCCAGCGCGCGCAGCGATGCAGAGTTGCAAACCCTGCCCGGTGCGCCCTTCGCGCTGGTCACGGGCGCGCGGCTGGAGCCCTTCGACGTGGTGCCCGGCCCGCCCCTGCGCATCGACATTCCGATGGATGCACTGCGCATCGCCCAGATCTCGCGCACCGCGTCCCATGCGGATGCCGCAGTCGGGGAGTTCATCGAATACACGGTCACAGTGACCACATCCGAAAGCGGCCCGCTGACCGTGACCGATATCCTGCCCGACGGGATCGTGTTCCTGCCAGGCACAGTGCTGGTCGATGGCGTGCCAGTCCCGGCGATATTGAGCGCGGATGGCCGGACCCTGACCTATGACCTGCCCGCTGTCGCCCCCGGCCAGACCATAACCATCACTTACGGCGCGCAGGTCGTGCCGCCTGCACAGGCCGGGCAAAGCCTGATCTCGGTCAGTGACATCCGCACGCGCGACACGCGCCGGTTGCGCGCCGATCACCGCTTGCGGGTGCGCGATGCGTTCCGGCTGGATCAGGTGGCCATCCTTGGCCAGATCAGCGCGGGCGGCTGCACCGGGTCCAATCCGGGCTATGACCTGTCGGGCATCCGGGTGCTGCTGGAAAACGGCGAATATGCGATCACCGACAGCGACGGGCGCTTCACCTTCCGCGACATCTATCGCCGCCCGCGCGTGGTGCAGATGGATGTGACCACCCTGCCGCCCGGTGCGCGGCCGGTGCTGTGCTATGCCTCGACCCGCAGCGCGGGCAGTGCGATTTCGCAATTCGTTGAATTGCGCCCCGGCATGATGGGACGGGTCGAGTTTTATCTGGAGTTTGACGAAGAGGACGAAAGCCTCTTTGACCCCGCGCCACCTGCGCCGACGGAACAATCGGCCCTGCTGCGCTTCGATCAGGACTGGCTTGACCGGAACGCTGCACGTCATGGCGCGGGCTTTCTGGCCCCGGCTGCGCGCCATCTGCCCCGGTCAGAAGCCATCGATGTGGTCTATCTGCGCCCGGCGGGCAGCCGGTCCGAGCTTCTGGTCAATGACGAAGCCGTGCCGGGCATCCGGCGCGAACCATCGATCCGGTCCTCTGATGGCCGCTGGGAAATGATCCGCTACCGCGCCGTGCGGATCAGCGAGGGGCGCAATGCGCTCGCGCTGCGCATCACCAATGCGGACGGCCAGACGCAGCATGCCAGCACGCGAGAGGTGCTTTACGGGTTGCGGCCCGCGCAGCTGGAACTGGTGCGCGCGGCCAGCACATTGGAGAGCGACGGGCGCAGCCAGCCGCAGGTCACCATGCGGCTGACCGACCCTTCCGGCATCCCGATCCGCCCCGGCACGCAGGTCACAGTGCAGATCGAGCAACCTTTCGGCTTTGCGCCCACAGGGCCGGTGCGGCGCTCTTCCCCTGCATCCGAACGCGCGCCACAAGCGCGCATCA
>JAFIEM010000222.1 GCA_020832555.1 Natronohydrobacter sp.
CTGATCAAGACGGACAATACCAAATGACCCACACCCTCCCCGTCCGCGTCTATTACGAGGATACCGACCTCGCAGGGATCGTCTATTACGCCAATTACCTGAAATTCATCGAGCGGGGCCGCAGCGAATGGCTGCGCGCACTGGGGCTAGATCAGGCCGCGATGAAGGCCGAAGGCGCGGGCGTCTTTGCCGTGCGCCGGGTGGTGGCGGATTACCTTGCGCCCGCGAGGTTCGACGATCTGCTGCACGTCACCACCACCTACACCAGCCACAAAGCCGCGCGGCTGGTGCTGCACCAATCCGTCACGCGCGACACGCAAACGCTGTTTCAGGCCGAGGTCACGCTGGTCTGTCTGGCCGATACGGGGCGTCCGAAGCCTCTGCCTGCCGCCCTGTTGCACGAAATCAGTCAAAAACCCGCCGAATAAACCGCAGGTATAACACGCTTGTGTTGGTAAGGCGCTTGTCTTGTTGTATGGTCTGGCGCAAAGCCGCCCATTGAGAGCGGCAGATCACGAGTGAGCAGAGGCCCATGGACCCCACAACCCTGACTTCGACGCAGGAGATTGATTTCTCGCTCGTCGCCCTTTTCGCGCGCGCCACGCTGACGGTGCAGCTTGTGATGATCTCGCTGATCGTCGCCTCCTTCTGGTCCTGGGCGATCATTATCCAGAAACATATCCGCTATCGCCGCGCCCGTGCCGAAGCCGAAGAGTTCGAGGCGGCCTTCTGGTCGGGCGAACCGCTCGATGAGCTTTACGACCAGATCGGGCCTGCGCCCGCGACCTCGCCGCAGCGGGTCTTTGCGGCAGGCATGACCGAATGGCGGCGCTCGCATCGCGCCGACGGGCGGCTGATCCCCGGTGCCGTGGCGCGGATCGACCGGTCGATGGATGTGGCGATCACCAAGGAATCGCGCGATCTGACGGGGGGGCTGACCTTTCTGGCCTCGGTCGGCTCTGCCTCGCCCTTCATCGGGCTGTTCGGCACGGTCTGGGGGATCAAGCACGCCTTCGAGGAAATCGCTCTGGCGCAATCCACCAACCTTGCCGTCGTCGCCCCCGGTATCGCCGAGGCGCTGCTCGCGACCGGTCTGGGGCTGCTCGCCGCGATCCCGGCCACGATCTTCTACAACAAGTTGACCGATGACAGCGACGCGATCATCTCGGGCTATGAGGCCTTTGCCGACGAGTTCAACACCATCCTGTCGCGCCAGCTGGACGCGGCCTGAGCCATGGGCGCGCAATTCATCAAGAAGGGCGGCGGCACAGGACGGCGCAGACGGCGCGGTGGCGCGGGCAAGATGTCGGAAATCAACGTCACGCCTTTTGTCGATGTGATGCTGGTGCTCTTGATCATCTTCATGGTGGCAGCACCCATGCTGACCGTGGGCGTGCCGGTCGAGTTGCCGCGCACATCCGCAGGCGCGCTGCCCGCCGAGCAGGAAGAACCCCTGTCCGTCACGCTCACAGCCGATGGCGCAGTCTTGATTATGTCCTCCGAGGTCGATCCGGATAACCTGATCCCGCAACTGCGCGCCATTGCGGCAGAGCGGCGCGACAACAAGGTGTTCCTGCGCGCGGACGGGTCCATTCCCTATGCGCGCGTGGTGCAGGTGATGGGGGCGCTGAATACGGGCGGGTTCAACAATATCGGGCTTGTGACCGAACAGGGCGGGCCGCGTTTCGACGGCACGGCCAACTGAGCGCGTAAAAGGGCATCATAATCGTATGGCCATGGTGGCGGGCATCTGGGGACGCATGGACACGGGGCAGAAAGTCTCGGGCGTGGCGCATCTTGGCCTGATCCTCTGGGTCATGCTGTTTGATCTGTTTCAGGCCCCCGATACGTCCCTGACCATCCCGGTGGCTGATGTGTCGCTGATCTCTGCCGAAGACTTCGCCGCCCTGACCGAAGCACGCCCCGAACCCAGCGCACCAGCGCCGGAACCAACCCCTGTGGCCCCGGCCCCGGCACCCGAGCCGGAAATTCAGGCCCCCGAACCCGTCGCTCCGGAACCTGCACCGCAGCCCGCACCTGAACCGGAACCCGCGCCTGAACCCGTGCCTGCGCCGCAGCCACAGCCGGAACCGACCCCGCAGCCTGAACCTGCGCCTGCGCCCCAACCTGAACCTGAACCGGTCCCGGCCCCGTCCGAGCCGTCGACCGGTGTGATCTTCTCGCCCGCGCCTGCGCCCGGTGCCAGCGTCCGCCCGCGTCCGCGCCCGGTGGATCGCGTGGCCCCCACCCCGTCCGAGGCCCCGCCAGAGACCGCACAGGTCGATATTGCCGCCCAGCCCGCAGCCCAGCCCGACCCGGTGGCGGAAACGCCGATGCCGGAACAGGAACAGGCCGAAACCGCCCCGCCAGAGGCCACGACCGAAATCGTGACTGAGGCGACAGAGACCGACACTGCATCAAACGAGCGCGCGGCGATGGCCCCGACCATCAGCCAGCGCCCGCGCACGCGTCCTGACCGGCCCGCACCCGCCCCCGCGCCCGCAGAGGATACCCAGACCGCCGCCACACCAACGCCCGCGCCAACCCCAACGCCTGCGCCCGCGCCCGCACCGGCCCCAGCGCCCGCACCGGCCCCGGCACCTGCGCCCGAACCTGCCGCACCGCCCAGCGATGCGATTGCCGAGGCATTGGCCGCTGCACTCGCCGAGCAACTCTCCGGTGGCA
>JAFIEM010000058.1 GCA_020832555.1 Natronohydrobacter sp.
CCCCCCCCCCCCCCCCCCCCCCCCCCCGCCCGCGCTAGACTCCCTCAAGTTGCGCCAGCGCAGTCTCGACTGACTCGACGGCAAAGGACAGCAAAGCCGCATCGCCGCTGCCCTCCAGCGCGGCCTCGATTGTCTCGGCCTCTTCCGGGGTCAGGGTCAGCACGGCCTCTGCCGCAGCCAGCCACAACCCGCGCGCCTGCATGACAGCGATCAGGCGCGCGGCCTCGTCAGGGGCGCTTGCTGCGGCCAGAATCGCCGCATGGAACAGATGCAGCGCGCCTGCGTGCAACAGCTGTTCGACCTGTGCGGCCTCGGCCTCGGCCCAGCGTTCCTCCAGCAGATGCGGCTGCCCTTCGGCCAATGCGGAATACAGCGCCGCATTGACCTCGGCCCCACCCGGAACCGCGTCCAGCGCCGCATGCACCGAATGCTGCCCTTCCGGCCCCCAATGGAAGGCGAAAATCTCGTTCCAGTTCTTCGGGCTACCATTGGTCAGCGCCCAGTTCGGTGTTTCAGCCAGCGCCTTTGAACGGGACATGACCAGTTCAAAGCGCGTCCAGTTCACGATGGTTGCGAGCGTCGCACCTTCGACAAAGGCAATGCGCGCCGCATCGGGGCGTTGATAAAACGCGCCCGTCCCTGCGAGCGCCGAAAAGACAGGTGCCACCGCAAAGGATGCATCATCCCAATGCGCGACAGAGGCAGGCAGGACGCCGGGCATCGCGCCGTTATAATTATCGGCGAAACGGCCCAGCGAATGGGTCATGTCGCGCCACGGAAAATTGCGCCCCCAGGTATAGACTGTCAGGGCCTCAGCCCAGTCCGGGCTCTCGCCCGACAGAGCCGCAAGGATATCGCCACGATCCTGCGGCAGACCATTATGGGGGCGAACATCGGCTGCCGTGGTGAAACCGCCATAGGACAGTTGCCAGTCCTCCAATGCCTCGGTGGCGGCGGGTCTGGTCAGGCCGATCAAGGACAGGCCCATGGCGGCAACAAGTAAAGTGGATCTACGCATCTGGTTGCTCCGTGCAAGCGAGAGGTTTCTGGCTGGCACAGGGCTGGCGATGTGAATTTTGGAACGGGACGCGAGACTCTGACGCAGGGTGCGACTGCACCGATCCCCATTTCCCACGAAAATAGTCAGAAAGCCGGGCGCAGGTCAAGTACCACGGCCAGATATGACGATCAGGCCCGCATATTCGCGGTTTTCCCAAGGATCAGTGTTGCAGGAGACGGAGAATGGCGCACCCAAGAGGATTCGAACCTCTGACCTCTGCCTTCGGAGCTGGCCTAATGGCCTTTCCGAAACGTACGACAGAGCCCGCCAGAGCGCGATAACCATCAGTTTTTTATAGACATTCCTGAACGTCGCTCCGAAAGCTCTATCCGAAAATACGCCTTGTTTTCCGCCCGCGTGCTTGCGTGGTGCTTACTCGAAACCGGGCGCAGCCGAGGATTGGGAGCATGCCGAAGCTCACGAAACGATTTGTCGAAGCGGTCGAACCAGAGGTCAAGGGCCAGGCGATCTGGGATGACGAAATGCCCGGCTTCGGGCTCCGCGTTTATCCGTCCGGCAAGCGCAGCTATATCGTCCAGTACCGCGCACGGGGTCGGTCGCGCCGCTACACGATCGGACTGCACGGCGTCTGGACGCCAGAGACGGCACGACGTGAGGCAAAGGCCCTGCTCGGCCGCGTCGCCCAGGGCAACGATCCGGCCGAAGAGCGCGACGAGGAGCGTAAGGCAATGACGGTCAAGCAGCTCTGCGAGCAGTATATCGAGGATATGGAGGCCGGCCTGATCATGGGCAAAGGCGGCCGCCCGAAGAAGGCCTCGACGATCGAGATCGATGTCGGCCGCATCCGTCGGCACATCATTCCCCTGCTCGGCACCCGCCGCGTCCGCGACATCACCAAGCCGGACATGAACAACCTGATGAAGGACATTATCGCAGGCAAGACCCGCGTCGTGATAAAGACGGAGAAGCTGCGCGGCAAGGCCATCGTGCGCGGGGGACGCGGAACAGCAATCCGCACCATGGGCCTACTTGGCGGCATCTTCTCCTACGCGGTGGAAGTCGGCGTGATCGATCACAATCCGACCCATGGATTGCGCAAGCCAAAATACCAAGTGCGCGATCGGCGGCTAAGCGAGGCGGAATACAGGATCCTTGGTGGCATTCTGGGACAGGCGCAGAAGAGCGATCACTATCGACTACATGCCGAGATCCTCTGGATCCTCGCCGTGACCGGCTGCCGCCGCGGGGAGATCCTCAATCTCAGATGGAGCGAGGTCGATATCGAAGGGAGCTGCCTGTGTCTGATCGACAGCAAAGAAGGCGCGTCGGTACGTCCCATCGGGCTTCCGGTGATCGAATACCTGGAAAGCAAGCGGTCTTCGCGAACCGGAACATTTGTCTTCCCCGGCCAGGGCATCGACAACGCGGTAGGCAACTTCCCCCAAAACTGGAAGAAGCTCCTGACCGACACGCCGCTCTGGGATGTGACACCGCATGTGTTGCGACACAGCTTCGCAAGTATTGCCAACGATCTGGGTTTCACCGAGATCACGATCGCCGCCCTGATCGGCCACGCAAAGGGCTCAGTCACAAGTCGGTACGTGCACACGCTCGATTCGACGCTGATCATGGCGGCTGACACAGTCGCAGGATATCTGAAGGCGTTGCTGGAGGGTGTGGAGTTCCGGCGAAACACCTACACGCTCGACCGGGAGTCGCGACGGTCGGCGATCGAGCACATGTTGATCGAGTCGCGGCCTGCACCAAAGCCAAGGCTGCTTTAGTATCGTGACGCAAGCTCCTGACGTCGAAAGGATCGTATCAGTTCGCAACCTATGGTCGTCGGTAGAGTGCGTCTGGCGCGATCCATCGTTCCAAAAACTCTACAGGAGCGAGTGCTCCAATCTTGGATTCCGCCAAATCAAGCCGAGAGGAAAATGCCTGGCGTCGCTCCGGCTCAAGACGCGCAAGATGCCCATCCGCTTCTCAAAAGAAACCGTCGCACGACATCGCAAGAAACCATTTCTGGATCATCCTGGATCACCTCGGACAGTTGGTCGCGGCTTTGGGAAAAGGCCCTGTCCACGTTGCGTTGGTCCTCTTCGCGCTCCCAGCGTTCCTGCTTCGCCTCCCATCTGCGTCGTTGTCGTATGGCCTCTGACCTTTACCGAAGTTCGGTAAAAACACTGCGAAATCGGTCGAAATAATCGTACATCATGGGCGGGCCGCGAAGCGAAGCGGGGGAGAGCGGGGTTCAATCCGCCAAAGGAGTAACTGCTGATGTGCGACCGAAACTAGAAAATTTGCCCAGGAACAACCAACAATTGCTTGACGCTTCTTTTTTGCACAGCACCTATTTGCTGGAGAAGATGAAACACAAATAATCGACACCATCTTGCCCGGCCTCCTACCAATGCATCCCGATTGACCGGGGCATTACGCAAACGTACTGGTATTATATGCACTTGAGATATGCTTTTCTGAACCTCTTGGCGCGCAGGCAGTCACGTTGTCGCTTTGCTCTCGAAATCAAAAGACGCGCAAATCTTCTTGGCAACCGCTGCGGCGGCAAGGTTTGAGTTATCGATTCGAAGATAATTATCGTAAGCAAGCTCGCCAGAGATCGAGTTGAACCGATATTTCTCTTGGATTTCCCGAATATGCTTATCGGACCAGTCAAGATCGCGTTTGGTTGGCTTGTTTGCCAACCTGTTCTCGCTCCGGTTTCGGTCCAACCGCACTTCGAATGCTGCCTCTAGTTCTACCCAGTAAACTTTGTGCCCTGCTGACCGAAATTGTTCCGCAACCCCATCAATGTATTCACGTTCTCCAGGCTCTCCAAAGGCCCATACAAAGGTGAAAATGTAGCCATTCTCTTTGTCAGCAGCGAAAGCGTCGAAGAATGCACGCCTTATCTGACCAACAAGTCTGCGACCCTGAGGGGTTCCATAGGAGAAGTATGGAGCCACAACCTCGATAGGGACATGATTATGGAACAGCTTGTAGCCCGTGCGCCGTTCAAGCTCTTGGCCCACAGTCATCTTCCCGACAGCGGGCGGACCGATTATGAATATCAATGGCATGAAACAAGATACTGCTGGTGGGATGGCTGACTCGTGTGTTGTACACCATATCAACGGCTGCAAAGATAATACAGATGACATCCGTGCATCTGACAGAATCGGGAAAAAAGACTCGTCGGGCCGCTCCCCCTGACAGCCACAACCTCCGCTTCCGCCCGAGGCTCCAATCGATCCCCCCGCCTTCGTGGGCCACGTCGCTGACGTGCTGCCCCATCCGAGGCTCGATCTCGCGCGACCTGGGGACGAGCTGGAAACTGCGGCCGCCGTCCGGGCCGATGCCTTCGATCATCGCATAGCGCTCTCTCGGCCAGCCTGTTCGTGACGCAACAGGCTGGCCGCGAGTTCAACTTGCCAGCGCCTGACGGGCTCGAAGCGCGCGGTACAAGCCCTGGCTGCGCGCAAGCAACTCGGCGGGCGTGCCGTCTTCCACGATCTTGCCGCCGTCAAAGACGAGGATGCGGTCCATCCGTTCTACGGTGGCCAAACGGTGCGCGATCACCAGCGTTGTGCGTCCCTCCATCAGGCGCTCTGCGGCTTCTGCGACCTTTGCCTCGGCCTCGGAATCCAGAGATGACGTCGCTTCATCCATGATCAGCACCGGCGCCTGAGACAAGAACGCCCGGGCGATGGCGACCCTCTGGCGTTCGCCGCCCGAGAGTTTCACGCCCCGCTCGCCCACGATCGTGCCAAATCCCTTCGGCAGTTGCTCGATGAAATCAGCAGCGCCGGCACGTCCTGCCGCCTCACGAATATCATCCATGGTCGCGCCGGGACGGGCATAGGCGATGTTGTCGGCCAGGGACCGGTGAAACAGAACCGGGTCTTGCGGAACCAGCGCGATATGCCCGCGTAAGGTTTGCAAAGGCACTTGCTGAAGGTCGACCCCGTCCAGCGTGATCGTGCCGCCATTGATCTCGTGCAGCCGCTGGATCAGCTTCACAAAGGTCGTCTTGCCCGACCCGGACCGCCCGACCAACCCCACTTTCTGACCGGATGGTATGGCAACATTCAGACCCGTGAACAGCGGTGTCGCTGCACCCGTGTAGCCATAGTCGACATGGTCGAAGGCGAGTGCCGCCGCGCGCGCAGGTAAGGCCGCTTCGGGTCTTTTCACAACCGACTGCTCTGGCGTGACACCCATCAGTGCCACCAGTTCTTCGGCATCGTTCACGGCCTTTTGCAGGCCCCGCACATGGTTGCCCATCTGGCGCAGATACCCGTCCAACATGCCAAGCGCAGAGACCACAAAGGCAATCTCGCCCGCATCTGCCAAGTCGCGTGTATAGGCAAGCAGGGCACCCCCAAGCACGGCCGCCCTCAGCCCCCAGATCGTGACGTCCTGCGACAGGCCAGACCATGTGCCACGCCGCCATGTGCGCCGCGAGCGGTGTGCCCATTTGGCAAGGACAAGGTCCAACCGCGCGTCTTCGCGCGCTTCTCCGGCATGGGCGCGCACGACGCTGTTAGATGTGATGGCATCCGCCACTGCACCAGACACACGGCTGTCCTGCGCATTCGCCAGCCGGGCGGCAGGTGCCACCCAGAACAATGTCAGGCTCAAGGAGATACCCAGGAAAAGGACTGCCCCCAGACCGGCGACAAGCCCCACCTCCCAGCGGAAGGCCGAGAGCGTGCCGATCGTTCCCAGCAGGATCAAGCCCGAGGGCAGGAGAGCCAGAAACAGCAGATCGCCCATATCATCCAAAGCCCAGGCGCCGCGCGTGATCTTGCGCACTGTGGCCCCGGCAAAGGCATTCGCATGCCAGTCTGCAGGCAGCCTTTGCACATGCGCAAAGGCTTCGGCCTCTGCGGTGCGCATCGTCGGAATGGTCAGCTCTATGATGGAGAAGTAGCTCAGGATCTTGGCTGCAATCGACACGACGCCAGCGGCCAGAAGCGCGGCAAACGCCCCCCAGGGGGGTTGCCCGCCGGCGACGGCATCGACAAGCCGGCCTGTGACAACCGGCACCGCGATATCGGCTGCCGTCGAGATGATGACCAGTATCAGGATCGTCACGACCGTGCCGCGCCTGCGCAACCACAGCCGAAACGTGAACGAAAAGACACGCGCAAACGCGCCGTTGGTGGAAATTAGGGACATGGGTGTGTCACAGCTTGTTCAGCTGTGCCTTGCTAGGACGTAAGGGTGGATCCACAAACGGGGATCAACTGACCCGAGAAGACTGGCGAAATGCGCTTCAGTGTCTCAGGTAAGGGGAGCACCAGATCGGTTGCGTCCCGGGAGGAAGCTATAAGCGATTGTCATATGCATCCTCCAAGCAAGGGGTTTCATCGGTATGTGCGTAGTGACGAAGGCGGTTTCAGTCAAGCACAACTTCTGCGGAAGTTGAGGTCTGATCGACCGTCGTCAGCCGTTTGTCGCTGATAGCGGCAATGCGACACATGAGCGCCCCGCTTATGAAGGCTCTGCACAAAATGGAGCGTTCGCCACATCCCGGGCCAGCCCCGGCATTGCAACAGGGCAACGCGCCGATTGACAGCCGGTCTGCAGCGTTGCGGGGCTTTGCGGTCGCTAGAACAAAAGCGCCTTGGGATAGGGCAGCGCGAGTACGGGCATTTCGGCTTTGGCGAAGTATCGAAGCTCTTGGGTCTCGGGATCTGTGGGCGCGAGGTTTCCGGCGGCCAAGGTGCATCGGAAGACGATCACCGTGTATTCCACCAGATGCCCATTGGGGTAACGGTAGCGAAACCCTTCCCCACCCAAGACGGCTGCGAGCTCGGCTTTGAGAGTGGTCAAGCCAGTTTCTTCAAACACTTCACGATGAAGCGCTTGGTGCGGGGTTTCGCCAAGTTCAATGCCTCCCGCCGGAAGGCTCCAGCTCTCCGGACCAGACTTTCTCTGCAAGAGCAGCCGCGTCTGCCGGTCATGGATAAGCGCTGCCACACACGGCAGCAAAAGAAGATCGATGCCGATTTTGGCTCTTAACCCGGCGATGTAGGAGCTTGCTGTCATTGCTCTATCCTAACCCTCATGGGCCTGTGCCGGACGAGGGTTTGGCTGCGCTCTTGCGTTGGTGATGCCATAAGCCGACCGGCGCCCGACCGGCGGCGGTCCGGGACGGAGCGGAAGTTCACCGCAACTGCCGAGTGGACGATTATGCGGGTCCATAGGCGTCTGGTTGTGGCAATTCCCCCTTGTTTCGTGGCAACCTCCGGCGATGATTGACCACGTCCCAATACTCAAGAGCGCCCGGGTTCGGCTAAGGCCCTTTCGCAAATCCGACATCGCCGGGCGGCTCGCTCTTGGGCGTTCGCCCGAGATTGTCCGGGGTTTCGGAGGCTGCCCAGAGGGCCTTGCACCATATACCGAAGAAGACGCACGTCAGTGGGTGGAGCGAAATCTGGCACGCCCAATGGCGTGGGCCGTCGAAGTTGAAGACCGATTGCTGGGAGAGGTGCGATTGGACGGGGTCGATCTTCATGACCGCCGCGCGCGCCTTGCGATCGGGCTTTATGACGTCAGGCAGCTGTCTCTGGGGCTGGGTCGTGAAGCCATAAGACTCGTTCTGTCACATGCCTTTCACACCATGGCACTCCACCGGGTCGACCTCCGCGTCATTGCGACAAACGAACGCGCGATCAGATGCTATCGGGCCTGCGGGTTCGTTGAGGAAGGGCGCGCGCGCGAAAGCGCCAATATCGCTGGCGAATGGCACGACGACATCATCATGGGACTACTTGCTTGGGAATATCAGGCCCAGGTCCGGTAGCGTGCGATCAGTTGTCGTAGCCAATGAGACGCTCCGGAACGGCGCTCTTCGCGCAGAGCCGCCGTCTGGTTGTCCCGCGCTGACACTTCGGACAACAGGAGGCCAATGACACTGGGATGGACGGGTCTACTTTGGGGCTGAAATTGCCTGAAGGTCGTCATCCAGAAACCTGGCTACAGGATCATCGGTCCAGACCTGAACTTCGATGTATTTCTCGAACCTTCGTGTGTGGTAGCCCCCATATGCATCATCTGGGTTGCCGTCTGGAAGGCCATGCTCTGCCACCACATCTGCAAGTTCGTCCATGAAAAACACGCGCTCGTGGTATGGCTCAAGGGGATCGGCTGGCAAGCCGTAATCAGGCCCAAACCGCATCGAGACGAAGCTGTCTGGATAGGTGAAGCTCAAAGCCTCATTCGGCAATGACCGCCAATCGAGAGTGACGGTCTCTGGATCGGGGTATAGCCCGGAAAACCATGCGCATTCTCCCAGAACAAAATAATGCGGAGACTGTCTTTCCGGCTTGCCGCCCCGCTCTTCGAAAAGGCTCCGGAGCCTCATTTCGGTCTTGCGGCGAAAGTCCATGTATCGTTTGCCAAAAACCCGCTTGTAGTTCGGGTTGTCGGCTCTGCGCTGGTTCAACTTCTCAAGGGTTTCGGCCAACTCTTTCGGCTTCAGATCGCTGAGGTTCTGGAACGGGCGGTCGCTTCGGGAATAGTAATGTGTGATCACATCAGGCAAATTCATGGGCGATGTTATCCAGTTTCTTTGCGCTAGAGTAGCAGACATTCGAACCGAGCGCAGCATGGTCACTGCCGCAAGATGCGGGGCAGCAGTTTGCGTTCCGGCTTGGCAATATCTGGACGCCCCAAATCATACTGCGCCAAGCATCGCCCGAAACTCTTCAGCCTTTGCATGTACGAGACTGGACGCACTGGTCGCGGTATGCGCGGCCAGATATCGCGCCACGATCTGATAGCCCAGAGAATAGCCCAGCCATCGTGGGAAGGGCCCAGTCCCAAAAAACCATGCGCTGTGGTCGTAGTCGACCTGCTCCCACGCTTCCGCCGCGTCTGCCACATGCGCGCGCAGAACCGTGATCGAAACGCACTCCCACGGCTCTGGCGGCGCGCCATAGAGTTCCTGCGCGAAATGTCCGGCCAGTCCTTCCGAGGTCAGGGCATCGCCAAGGGTCTTGCCATACCCGGGTCCGTCCCAGCGCGCGCAATGATGCAATTCATGCGCAAACATTCTCTCAATCGCATTGTGCTCGTTCGCGCGCAGAGACGGATGGTCAGGGTCCACTGTGAGATAGATCAGGCCCGGCTCCGGTGCCCATCCCACATGCCCTTTCTCGGGAATGACAAATGTACCCGCTTTCACGACAACATCGACAGTCCCGAGCGGCAAAAGCCGTGCTGATCTCGAAAACGTCTCTGAAAGCGCGCCTTCCAGCCATGTCTGCAGGCTGGACAACTGCCCACGTGCATTCAGAAAATGGAGGGCAATCTGGGGCATGTGTCTGTTTAACATGCGGCGGGCGGCTTGAGAACAGACGAAGCTCCGATCACCACTTCTTCAAGCGAATACGCGCGCATGGTTCCCGACTGAATCGCATGTTCGAATCAAAGTATCGAAAATGCTAAATTCCGCAGGTGACAAAATGCCAATGTTTTGCGAAGGGCGCTGGTCCGAAGACTACCCGCGCGCATTATCTTGAGGTGCCGTTCGGGGGCAGGATATCCTGCCCGTGCGGAGGCCTGTCACGCTACCCTGCGTTTGTGTTTGACACGCTGTTCGATTTCGCCACGGAAATGGCGAACAAGTCCCTGTATGGGCCAAGCTGCTGCGTCCCCCAGTTGGCAGATCGTATGTCCCTCTACCTGCTTGGTCACATCGAGCAGCATGTCGATCTCTTTGAGTTCTGCCTCTCCTGTCACCAGCCGCTCCATAATCCGCATCATCCACCCGGTGCCTTCTCTGCACGGAGTACATTGCCCGCAAGATTCGTGCTTGTAAAACTTTGACAGTCGCCAGATCGCCTTTACGATGTCAGTGCTTTGATCCATCACGATCAGGGACGCTGTGCCGAGCCCAGAACCCAGTTCTTTCAGGCCGTCGTAATCCATGATTGCCTCTTCGCACATTGAGGCAGGCAGCATGGGAACAGACGAACCACCCGGGATGATGGCCTTCAGGTTTTTCCATCCTCCGCGCACCCCGCCGCAATGCCGCTCCAGCAGTTCCGTAAGCGGAATTGACATGGATTCTTCGACAACACAGGGATGCTTTACGTGACCGGAGATCGAAAATATCTTGGTTCCGGCGTTGTTGGGGCGTCCGAAGGACGAGAACCATTGTGCGCCCCGTCGCAGAATAGTCGGTACAACAGCAATAGATTCGACGTTGTTAACAGTCGTGGGGCAGCCATAGAGCCCGGCACTGGCCGGAAAGGGTGGCCTCATGCGCGGCATACCCTTCTTTCCTTCAAGGCTTTCCAGAAGTGCGGTTTCTTCGCCACAGATGTAGGCACCCGCACCGTGATGTATATAAAGGTCGAAGCCCCACCCCGTCTTTGCGGCATTCTGGCCCAGAAAACCTGCATCATAGGCTTCGTCAATCGCGGCTTGTAGCGTCTCGCGCTCGCGGATGTATTCGCCCCGGATGTAGATATAGCCGGTATGGGCTCCTATCGCGAAACCCGCGATCAAACAGCCTTCGATCAGAGTGTGCGGGTCATGCCGCATGATTTCACGGTCTTTACAGGTCCCGGGCTCGGATTCGTCAGCATTGACTACCAGATAGGCAGGGCGTCCATCGGTCTCTTCAGGCATGAAGGCCCATTTCATCCCAGTCGGGAAGCCCCCGCCGCCCCGACCGCGCAAGCCGGATGCCTTCACCTCGTTGACCACCCAGTCGCGCCCTTTAGCGAGAAGAGACGCTGTCCCGTCCCAATGGCCCCGCGCCATCGCGACCTTCAATGTCCGGTCATGCATGCCGTAGAGGTTCGTGAAAATCCGATCCCGATCTGTCAATGCATAGGTCATCGCAGTCCCTTTCCGGTCAAGCGGGAGTTCTGATGAACCACGTGATCGCGTTACTGTAGCCTGCGCTTATTAAAAGCTCGACTTTCGATGTCCATGCGGCGGGGCACACGACCAGAACCGAAGTATTGCCTCGCCTGCCGCGCGCTGCTTCTGCCGCCTCAAACAGTGCAGCAGCATGAACGCCATTAGCCTGGAGGTTTCGGGCATCTCCTATTTCATCGTGAAAAAAATCATCGATTACGCCGACCGTTGAGATGTCGTGCGGAGAAGGAAAATGCAGCGGTGTCGCTGGGTGAGAGATCGCATAACCCCGGAATTTCCCAGCCGCTTCTAAGACGAACATGTCACGGTCGCTCAAGGTCAGGCTGCGTTTCATCCACGCGCCGAAGCGGCTATCCGCTTCATCGTGGGGCTTCCAGAACATCGGGTGCAGATCGCTCAGGACCTGCCTGTTTACGGCACTCGATGCGACGATAGAGGGCACGTCTTCGATCAGGGCTCGTCGCACATCACGAAATGCGCTGGCATTGCTCAGACCGGACTTGGAAAAATACATGGTGAGCGGCTCCAACCCTTGCCGCGCATATTCGCTTTCCCAATCCCCCCCATCGACGCTGGACGCCAGAAGTATCTGGGCACCGGCCTCGGTCAGATCGGCTGCGGCAGCTTCAAAAAGCTTGCTCCGCGTTTCAGGCGGCGCATCGGCGGCGATATAGCAGTCTTCCATGATTAGGCCGGGTGGACCGTGCTCTCCCGCATATATCGGGGGAACAGGCAGCAGAATGGAATGCGTTACTCCTACGATGCGCCGGTCAGCTTCCACGACGAGCCATTGCTGGCGGAAGGGTGGTTTCTCGGCCTCCATTGCTGTCTTCACGCTGGCGAGGATTTTCTGCCGCGGGTCATTGTGCAGTTTCCACAAATCAGGATCTTGCGCGCAGCGGCATTCGGCATCGGCCAGCAAGAGGTCCGCGAGTGCGGCGAGATCGGAAAGCCCGGCGGGCCTGATGGTCATCATCATTTCACTCCTTCCACCTTCGACAACATGTCGTGACGGCGCCCGGTTGTGATCGCAGACCACCGGCGCGTTGACAAAGCATCAAAACTGCAGCAGGTAATAGAAAATCTAACGTCTTGGTTTTATATGACCCAGAACGTCAATCTGAATTCACTGCGGGTGTTTGCCGCTGCCGCACGCCATGGCAATTTTCAGCGTGCAGCAGAGGTCCTGAACCTTTCGCATGGTGCCGTTTCGCAACGCATCAAACAGCTTGAACTGGATCTGGGTGTCGTGCTCTTCGAGCGCAAAGCGCGCGGGGTAAGCCTGACGAATAATGGCGAAAGGTATCGCGATGCAGTTGAGAAGGCGCTGTCTCTTCTCGCCACAGCGGGTGCCGACCTTGAGCGTGCAGGTGATCAGGTCACGCTTCACCTTGGGCCGTCATTCGCGTCCAGATGGTTCATTCCCCGGCTGAAAGACTTCACCACCCGGTATCCGGACGTCACCCTGACCACCGAGGTCCACCAGAACCTGATCAAACGTCGGCTTGGGCGAAACGAGATAGCAATCTGGCCGGGAAAGATGGCGGATCGGGTTGCGGGCCAACATGTGAGGCAGCTTGCGGATGTGCAGCTTGTTGCAGTGTGCAGCCCCTATCTTCTCAGGCCCCATTGTCCGATGGACATCGAGGCGCTGCTGACATTGCCGCTCTTGCAGGATGGGCATCGCAGGTGGGAACGTCTGATCGAGGGGTCCGGCCATCGTGCCAAGCCCAGTTTGCTGAATTTTGGCCGGGCAGCCCTTGCACTGGACGCAGCCGTCAAGGGTCACGGGGTAGCCATCGCACCAACCTATATGATTGATGAGGATCTTGTCGCGGGACGGCTTGTCGAACTCTGGCGCAGCCCGGATATTGCGGACGAATTTCTCTTCATGTCGTGGTCGGAACATGAGAACGGCTCGAGGCAGATGCAGCAGACGGTTGACTGGATCTTATCAGAGTTCGACCTGGATGCGGAGTTCAGAGGAGCCCGAATGTATCCAAGACCTCCTTGACGGCGTCAAATTCAAACACACAACCTATGCACTGGATAGAACTGCGCGGCGCGCGTCCCTTTCGCGGTTTCTTGCGCAGTCAAGTGCTTACTTGAACTACTGCGCTCATCCAAGCGTGAATATTGCCCATCGCCTTGCGGGCTGGGCTGCCTGAGGAGGGGAAGCCTTACGGACCTCCTGTTTACGGGTATGCCACTACTCTGAGGTGGCTGAAACTTCAGCGTCAGCGCGGAAAATAGAGCAAGAGTTCGACGGCATTCGCCGTGACGGGTTTGGAGGTCGAGAGAGAGGCTTTCGGCCGCCCGTCGCGGGAGAAAACCCATGAATACCGAAATTATCGATGCCGGGCGTGACACCAGCGGCGGCTACAAGGTGGATGTGTCGCGCGGCACGCATGTGGACCGCGTATCGTCGGAATGGTTTTCGCGGCCGGATGACGAGCGGTATCTGTCGCTTGACGATCTCTTTGCCTCGGTCAAGGGGCGCGCCGAGCGCAGCCGCACGCGGACGGTGGAAAGTGCTGCAATCCGGGTGGAGGCGCATCGGGACAATCCGGAGAAGCTTGGGCTGGTCCTGCCGGGCGCGGACGAGCCCATCGCGCCGACGCATTGGTCATTCGGCCAGATCGCCAGCCTCGTCGGCGCGCCCGCCGCTTATCTCCGGCAGTTGCCGGCACCACTGGCGGGGATCAACCTGCAATACGGCCTGACCAACCACCGCGCCGAGCAGATCAAGACGCTGGAAACCGACGATGGCCGCACCGAGCTGCGCGCAGTCACCGGCCCCGATTATGGTCGCATCTACGATCATGAACTGGTCTCCGCCGTCCAGCGTATCGCGGGCAACGGCACCGGCGACACGCGCTGGAAGGTGCCGGGCGTGCTCGACTGGTCGACCGGCATCTACAACCCGCGCGTCGACGTCACGAAGGAAACGACGACGCTCTACGCCTCGGACCGCGACGTGTTCCTGTTCCTCGTCGACGATCTGAACCCGATCGAGGCGGGGCTCTTGCCCGACGGCTCGCCCGACCTCTATTTCCGGGGATTCTACTGCTGGAATTCCGAGGTCGGCGCCAAGACGCTGGGCATCGCCAGCTTCTACCTGCGCGCCGTGTGTCAAAATCGCAACCTCTGGGGTGTCGAGGATTTTCAGGAGATCAAGATCCGGCATTCGAAATACGCCGCATCGCGTTTCGCGCTTGAGGCCGCCCCTGCCCTGACACGCTTCGCCGAGTCCTCGCCTGCGCCGTTCCTTGAAGGCATCCGCGCATCACGCGAGAAAATAGTCGCGCGGTCGGACGACGACCGTCAGGAGTTCCTGCGCAAGCGTGGGTTCTCGAAGGCGGAGACGGGGCGGATCGTTGAGACGGTGCTGGCCGAGGAAGGCCGCCCTCCAGAAAGCGTCTTCGACTTCGTGCAGGGGATCACGGCGGTGGCCCGGTCAAAGCCACAGCAGGATGCGCGGCTTGTCATGGAGAGCAAGGCGAAAGTATTGCTGGAAAAGGTGGCATAAGCAGAGCAATGCTGGGAGGCTGGACGTCTTGCCATCGGCCTCCCAGATCCACGATGCAAACGCCGCCTCGCACCAGTTCCGGGCACTCAATTTCCCGCTTGAATTACTGTGACTGCATCTGGCTGCACGCTGTGTGTTGCTGACGGTCTTGGCGGGCGCAGAATTTCCAAGGACATCGAAGAGAGCGGCGGTGACCGACTTTGACCACGCTGAGTTGCACTCGCGGCGAATGGCTAAAGCGGCCGGTCGCCATGCCCTCTTCGAGCGGCGGCTGTTGGCAGAAAGCGGAGTTTGCAAAGTCGGGCGCCACGGGCGCGGCTCTCGACAAGCCCGGCCCTAAGCCGCCGATCGACCTTTGACATAGGGGCCGTCGAAGCGGTCACTCAGGCGATACGCAGCGAGGAGACTGCCCAGTGTTTGTCAGCGTGGCGGCGCCGTCGGGAACTTGTTGATCACATTGCAAACGTCATCTTCTGGTGTCGCGTAGCCCTTAATTGGGCTCTGCCTCAATCTGTGTGGCGGGACGGTAGCATTCTCGCCTGCAACAATTCTGGACCGGCTTGGTCGCACATGGCGCGTTTGAGGATCTTCAGGCGATTGATCTGGCGTTATGCTTGGCCTTTGCTCCATGGCTTCTCGATGGCGTTTGTGACCGCATCGAAGTCCCGGTTCAATGTGCTGCAAAGCGCACGAATGGCGTCAGGTTGGTTTCAATCGCGTCGTCGATCCATGCAGGGAGCGGGTCTGCTTCGCGGCCACACGGAATACCGTTGACCCCAAGGCCCAAACGATGCAACAACCGCTCGGCAAGCCGTCCGCCGGTCGCATGCGCAAGATGGCTGACAAGCTCCCCGACACGCGAAGCACGACCTGCAAATGGACGCGCAATCGAGCTGATCTGGTCTAAGAAAGACCGACGTTGGCAAGCGGGTGCCTGACGTCGCCAACGGCAGATCGCGAGATCAGCCGTTTCCTCGTCTCCATGCGCGCGATAATCCTGCAGCCGCCAACGCCGCCAGCCGTGACGTCGGCGTGAATGCAATCCACAGCCTGGGCAAATGCCGTTGGGTGCCAAGACGCCAGATGCAATCCACCCGCCGGGTTCACTTCGCTCAACGTTTTGAACGGCAACATCGCTCCCGGGCGACCAGTGCTTCTTCGAATTCACGACTGTCCCTCCTGAATTTTCCAGTTTCAGGATAGGTGCGCCACACAAAGTGAGGCAGAGCCCAATTAAGGGCTACGCGACAGCAGGGCTTGCTTTTGTGAAGAGCCCAACTTAACTCGTCGGGCCCTGTTACAGAAGTGACAATCAACAGCTTCGTCGCCAAGTCACGAAGGCGGAACGCACTTTATCGATCAGCGCTATATCGGCCTCGCTCAGCCCAAGCGAACTGTCGCGAGCTTCCTGGCCCGGATACCCGATTTCTGCGCGCACTTTTTCATGCATGAAATAGGCGTTAGCCAATACAGTCGCCAAAGCCTTGAAGCCCTCTGGATCTGTCCGGGCCACGGTCTCGATATCGTTCAGGGTTTCAACGCAGCCAAGAGTGGCTAAAATCCTGCGCATCGGTTCGATTAATGCAGGTTCAACGGCAAGAACGCGGTCAACAGGATCATTCCACAACCGCAAATCATCCGCGCCAGCCATGCCCGATCCGCCCGGAAGCATGATCCTTGCAAACTCGGAAAGCCTGGCTCGTTCTGTCTGCGTCAGGGTCATGCGGCCTCGTGGTGGATTATGCCGGGGACAGGTCGGATCTTGTTTCGATAAGGTGCAGAACGGATCGCGCGGCGACCGCCATGATGGTCGCTGTCGGGTTCATTCCCGAAGAGGTCGGAAAGGTCGCTCCGTCCATGACAAAGAGATTTGGCACATCATGCACTTGCCCGAACGGGTCTACGACAGATCTTTCGCGATCAGTGCCCATGACCGCCGTCCCCATCAAATGCCATCCACAATCGCGGATCAGAGGCGTGACTTCCGTTGCGATGGCGCCTGCTGCCTCCATGGCCTCGACCGCGCGGGCTGTGTGGAAGGCCAGCATGCGGTGGGTGTTGTCGGACATGCGGTAGTGGATTTCAGGTGCAGGCAATCCATCGCTGTCACTCAGGCTGGAGGACAGGACAATCCGGTTCTCTGAGTCTGGCAAATCCTCGCCAATGATGCCCCATTCGAATGAGCGCCCGAATTTCCGGCGCACGCTCTCATGCAGGGCCGCGCCCCAGCCTTCGGTCAGTGTGCCGCCTGTATAGCCCGCGCGAAAGCTTTGCGGTCCACCGGCGGGCATGCAATTCCATTTCGCCCCTCGGACAAACCCGCGCGAAACATCTGTCTCGTAGAATTGCATCGAAACAAGTATCTGCCCCGCCGGTCCGACCCAGCTTTCCAGATCCTCGTCGAATATGCCCATCACGCCAGCATAGGGATGCATCATCAGCCGTCGCCCGACAAGCCCCGAGCGATTGCCCAAGCCCGACATGAGCAGCAAGCGCGGGGTCCCGATCCCATTGGCGCACAAGATGACCACATCGCCGCGCGCATGGTGGCGCACGCCCCCGCGATCAGTCCAGACCGCCCCGGAGGCGCGCCCTTGGGCATCTGTCGTCACCTCGCCAACGCGCGCGCCCGTGACCAGCCGAACACCGAGCTTCAAAGCTTCCGGCCAATGGGTGCGGTCCGGTGTGGCCTTGGCCCCGTCCGAGCACCCCGTGCCGCAAGTGCCGCGCAGAACGCATGGTTGCAACCCCCGCCATGCCCGTGAGGGGATCGCATTGGACCCTGGCCACCAGTGCCAGCCAAGCTTGTTCATCCCATGGGCCGCCTTGCGCCCGACGCGGCCCATAGGCAGGGGCGGCAACGGGCAAGGCGCACCGTCGGGATAGGCTGGATTGCCCGACAGACCGGACACGGCCATTGCTTCCTCGACATATTCGTAGAACGGGGCGAGGTCTTCGTAGGTGAAAGGCCAGTCATCGGCCACGCCATCCAATGTGCGCACCCGGAAATCCGAGGGCATGAAGCGCACCCAATGCGCGCCATAGATCAGCGCCGCCCCGCCGACGCCTGCAAACATCAGCGGGTTGATGTCCGACTTCGCAGCGTCGATCGGGTAATCTTCGGGCCTGCCCCGGACGTTGGGGTTCGGATGCCATTTGCGCAACTGGGTGAGCTCCCATTCGGGCCGCGCCCCGTCAAATTCATCGGCCGCTACCCAGCCGCCTTGCTCCAGCACTGTGACCGACATGCCCGCGCGTGCAAGTTCCAGTGCGGCGACAGCACCCGATGGCCCTGCCCCCACGATCACCACATCACTGTACGTGCCCGCCATAAACTAGCCCCGCAGCGATAATGTGCTTTCACGGTCGAACAGATGAACCCGCTCGGGCCTTATCCGCAGCCCAATGACCTCGCCCTGCTTCACAGGCGTCGCACCATCCGTAACGATGATGATCTCAGGGGCCTCCTCGGAAAACAGGTAGCAGGATGACCCGGTGCGCTCGATTGCGCCAATCGTGACGGGAAAAGCGCCATCTGTGTCGGGCGCGCAGATCTCCAGATGCTCGGGGCGCAAGCCGACAGTCACGGGCCGGTCAGAGGCCACCTGAAGATCAATCGGCAAACACGCCTGTGTCGTCATCTCCAGCGTGACCGAACGGCCATCTGCACCTGTGAAAGCGGGCACAAAATTCATCGCGGGCGAGCCGATGAAGCCCGCCACAAACTGATTTGCCGGGCGTTCATACAGATACAGCGGTGCGCCCTGCTGTTCGATCACGCCCGCACGCAACACGACGACATGATCGGCCATGGTCATCGCTTCAATCTGGTCATGCGTGACATAGACCGAGGTCGCCCCGATCCGGTCATGAAGGGCCCGCACTTCCTTGCGCATCTTGACGCGCAGCGCCGCATCCAGATTGGACAGTGGCTCGTCAAACAGAAACGCCTTGGGTTCGCGAATGATGGCGCGGCCCATGGCCACGCGCTGGCGCTGCCCGCCGGACAATTCGCGCGGATAGCGATCAAGCAGCGCCTCAAGCCCGATGACCTTGGCGACCTCGTCCGCTTTCGCGTAGCGCTCAGATTTCGGTACGCGCTTCAGGCGCAGCGCATAAGTCAGATTGTCGCGCACGTTCATATGCGGGTAAAGCGCATAGGATTGGAACACCATCGCAAGATCCCGCTTTCGCGGCGGCATGTCATTCACCACCTCGCCAGCGATGCGCATGGTTCCACCGGAAATTGTCTCAAGCCCCGCGATAGAACGTAAGAGCGTGGATTTGCCACAGCCCGAGGGACCGACAAGCGCCACAAATTGCCCCTTGGGTATGCTCAGGGTGATGTCACGCAGGGCATGGAAGTTGCCATAATGTTTCTGCACATCGGTGATTTCGATCTGGGCGGTCATTTCAGCGCTCCCGCGGTCAGTCCATTGACGATCTGGCGTTGCAGCAGCACGAATGCGGCTACGATGGGGGTGACATAGGTGGCGGCGAAAGCCATGATGGCATTCCAGTTCACCACATTGGGTTGCAAGAAATTGGTCATCCCGATAGAGGCCGGGTGCAGTCGGTTATCGGCGATCAGCGAGGCCGAATAGACATATTCGCCAAAGCCCTGCATGAAGATCAGAAGTGCGGCCACCAGAATACCGTTGCGCGCCAAGGGCAGCACGATCATGAAAAACGCCCCCGCGCGCGAGTTGCCATCGACCAGGGCGGCTTCCTCCAGCTCGCGCGGGACGGTCATGAAAGCTGCGCGGCACAGGATGATGAAAAACGGCATGGTCTTGGCCGAGATGGCCAGAATGGCCCCGAAACGCGGATAGTCCAGCAGCCCGACCGAGGCAAACCCCACGAAAATCGGCGTGACCATCAGCGAGGGCGGCAGCACTTGCAGCATCAGCACCAGAAACAGTGCCACATCAATCCAGGCATTGCGGTAGCGGGCCAGCACATAGGCGGCGCCTGCGCCGAAGATCAGCGTGAACGCTGTGACCCCGGTGGCGATGACCAGCGAGTTCCACATGTAGCGCGGGATATTCGCCACATCCCAGATCAGCGCATAATTCTGCCATTGCGGCACGCCGGGCAGAAACTCGGGCGGCACGGCAAAGATCGAGGACTGGGTTTTCAGGCTGGTCACATACATCCAGTAAAGCGGGAACAGGTAAATCCCCGCCAGCACCAGCGCGGTGACGAAAAGCAGACGATTGGTCCATGCGCTGCTCATAGCCGTGTCTCCGCGCGGGTGGAGCGGACATAGATCAGCGATACGAAGAGCACGACAATGATCATCAGGACCGAGATCACCGCGCCGCGCCCGAAATCGAATTCTCGGAAGCTGAGTTCCCACGACCAGTACTGCGCCACAGTTGATGAGCCCGCAGGCCCGCCCTGGGTGATGGCGGCAAACAGGTCGAATTGCTGCAAGGTGAAGATCACGCCCAAGGCAAGCACAGCCCCGATGGTCGAGCGCATCATCGGCAGGGTGATCGTCCAGAAGCGCTGCCAGGCATTCGCACCATCCAGTTCGGCGGCTTCATAAAGGTCATCGGGGATCGCGGCCAGTCCTACAGACAGCAGGATCATGTTGAAAGGCATCCCATACCAGACATTGGCCATCATCACGGCATAGAGTGACCAGGCCGTGTCCGAGCGCCAGAAAATCGCGGACTCGATCAGGCCCATAGACCGCAGCACATGGTTGATCACGCCGAAGTCGCCCGAAAGTAGCCAGTTCCACAGCACGCCGACCACCAGTCCCGGCATGATCCAGCCTGCAAGGAAAAGCCCGCGGAACCATGTCGCGCCGGGAAAACGCTGGTGGAAAAACAGAGCGGCGGCAAAGCCCAACGTGAATTGCAGCGCGACAGACCCCAGCGTGAAGATCAGCGTGTTGATCAGAACGCGGCGCGCAAGCGGATCGCTGAACACACGCTCGTAATTTTCAAGGCCGACAAAGGGGTGCCAGAGCGTGCCCAGACTGAACACATCAACGCGCTGGAAACTGATGATGACATTGTAGAGAAGCGGCAGTCCGGCAAAGACGAACAGATACGACAGCGCAAGGATGATCAGCAGCGTATCAAAGCCGATCCCGTCGCGCAGGCTGCGCAGAAGTCGTGACATGCCGGGCCTCCCCTGCAGGGTGACTGCGCCGCCCGGGTAGGCGGCGCAATGTGACTTAGTTCAGAATACGGTCGATTTCAGCGCGCGCCGTATCAAGGGCCGCCTGCGGCTCGGCTGCACCTGTCAGCACCGACTGGAACGCTGTCTGAATGGCGCGGCTGATCCGCGGCCATTCAGGGTGCGGGCCACGATTGCGCGCGGATTCAAGCTGCTCGGCAAAAACGGCCGCTGCCGCGTCGATACGGTCATCCCCCGTTGGTGCAAGCTCTACTCCCGCGACAGATGGAAGGCGGGTGAATTCCGGCCAAACACGATCAACCTGACTCTGGTAGTATTCGAGGAACGCGAAGGCTTCTTCCGGGTGTTGGGTGTTGGCAA
>JAFIEM010000237.1 GCA_020832555.1 Natronohydrobacter sp.
GCGAGTATGCCCGACACGGCATGTTAAGATATGTGCAAGGACTTCGGCATCCAACCCTGTGGATCAATTTCGTTTGTAAGCGCTGCGCCCGTTTGATGGACTGGGCCCCTGCCCCTCTGGGCTCGGATCACCACCCCGCAAACGCCAAAGGCCCCCTGTGGAACAAGGGGCCTCTTGAAACGTTGAGTTGGCGTTGAGTCGTTTTGGTCGTGCGCATACACGAGTGAAACGCTCGGGTTTTAAGTCATTGATATATTTGGAAACTGGTTGCGGGGACAGGATTTGAACCTGTGACCTTCAGGTTATGAGCCCAGCCTTTTGGATTTTTGATAATTACTTGAAATCATATACTTACGCGACATGCCTTTGATTTAAGGAATTTTCTTTCTCCACATTCACGGAAATTCGGGCAGATCAGACCACAAACCCGACGCCAAACGCGCACTCGCGGGTTGATGTGGCGTTGATGTTGCAGACCTCCCTGCCCTGTCAAATCACCATCAATCTGACCCTCTTTGCGGCTTCAAGTCAGACCAAAACGGCTTGGGACCCTGACAGTTGGCATGACACTCCGCCGCTTTGTTGCGCAATGCACATCAAAGGGCCTGCCAAAAAACACCTGTCCATAGTTGACGTCCCTACCTTCCGGCCGATCTATTCAGACGACACGGTGTGAAAAATAACGATGGAGCAAACCCCGCATGCGCCTGAATGCAGATTTCAGCCAGCGCGCGCTTGTGCGTTTTGACGAAAACGACTGGGTCCCCTCGCCAATGCCCGGCGTCCGGCGCAGGATGCTGGACCGCATCGGCGAAGAGGTCGCGCGCGCCACCAGCATCGTGCGGTTTGATCCCGGCAGTGCCTTTTCGCCCCACACTCATGACGGGGGCGAAGAATACCTCGTGCTCGACGGCACGTTTCAGGACGAGGATGGCGATTTCCCGACAGGGTGCTATGTGCGCAATCCGCCGACTTCGTCGCACACACCCGCCGCGAAGGACGGGGCGACCATCCTTGTAAAGCTGCATCAATTCGACCCCGATGATCGCACACAGGTCCAGATCGACAGTCGCGCCACAACATGGTCAAGGACTGAGCCGGGCATTGAAACACTCCACTTGCACAGCGACGATCGCGAAACTGTCGTGATGGAGCGCTGGGAACCAGAAACAGCGCGCACACTGGATGCCTCGGGCGGGCTGGAAGTGTTTGTCATCGCGGGCGCGCTGTCGGACGGGGCAGATATCCTGAAATGCTGGGACTGGCTGCGCCTGCCTGTGGGGTCTGAGTTTCGCGCAACGGCAGGTCCGGACGGCGCACAGATCTGGATCAAGTCGGGGCATTTGCGCAATGTGATCGGGCGCCCGGCGTGATCCCTGACACGGAAATCTGCATTATCGGAGCCGGGCTGTCAGGGCTAGCCTTAGCGGCTGCGCTGCGCGCCGACGGTCGTGACGTGACGGTGCTGGAAGCCCGTGACCATCCAGGCGGGCGTGTTCTGTCGCAAAACGGCCATGACCTTGGTCCGTCATGGATCTGGCCGCATAACCGCCGCATGCTGGCATTGCTGGACCGTCTCGGTTTGCGCAGTTTTCCACAGCACACAACCGGGCGACTGGTGTTTGAGGATGCTCAAGGTGCGATCCGCCGCGACCTTGATTTTGCCACCATGGGCGGTGCGCTGCGCGTCGCGGGTGGTTTGGCGCGCATCACCGACGCGTTGGCGGCAGGGCTTGGCGATGATCTGCGCCTGTCACACCAAGTCTCGTATGTAGCACAGGATGCAACTGGGGTGACTGTCACGGCGCAAGGCCAGACCATCCGCGCCGCACAGCTTGTCCTTGCCCTGCCCCCACGCCTCGCGGCGCAGCTTGGCGTATCTGTGCCAGACGTGCCGACATGGATGGCCGGACAGGCGAAACTGGTCGCCACCTATCCGGCCCCGTTCTGGCGGGCCAAGGGATTGAACGGCGATGCGATTTCGCATCGGGGCCCTTTGGCCGAGATCCACGATGCATCCCCTGACGATGCTGCGACAGGAGCGCTTTTCGGCTTCGCCCATCCCGGCGCGGCACGGGCACTTGGGTTCCGCGATGCAGCCGTCGCGCAACTGACGCGGTTGTTCGGGCCAGACGCAGGACTGCCAACAGAAGTATTCGTCAAGGACTGGAGCACGGATTTCGCGACCGCCACACCTGCCGACCAGACCCCGCCGACAGGCCATCCCAGCTATCGGCCGATCCCACCGAGCGCGCGCATTACATTTGCCGGAACCGAGGCAGCGCCACAAGATGGTGGGTTTCTGGAGGGCGCACTGGCTGCTGCGGACGCTGCTTATGCAAACCTGGACCGGGTCTCGCACCAAATGTAGAATTTCAAACTTCGGCACATCGGTTGCCGCCTCAAATACTCTTGGCTGTAGATCCGTATGGCCCCCGGTTTGGTGCATGGGAAGATATCCTGGTAAGTTCATGTCCGCGCTGAACCATCAACGCACCGGGCGGGAAGCAGCCATTTGCTCAGAAGTTCAACAGCAAAACGGCTAAGTGATTGATATTGTTGTGGCGAGATTCGCCATTGTGTGACTACAGAACGGGTATCAGGCGGGTTTTGGCAG
>JAFIEM010000059.1 GCA_020832555.1 Natronohydrobacter sp.
CAGCACCGTAGCGGATCAGTTGAAGCGCCTGCCCCATCGCATGATTGGCAGAGGCACAGGCGGTCGAGACCGTGAAACTTGGCCCCTTCAGCCCGAACTCCATACAAAGATGAGAGGTCGCGGCATTGTGCATCAGTCGCGGCACAACGAAAGGATGGACGCGGTTTTTCCCGTCTTCATAGACTGCGCGGTAATTGTCATCGACCGTGGTATTGCCGCCCCCGGCCGTGCCAAGCACAACGCCCGCGCGCAGGCCAGCCGCTTCCGACAATTCCAGCCCCGCCTGCCCCATTGCCTGACGCGCTGAGACCAGAGCGAACTGGCTGAACCGATCCAGAAGCGCCAGAGAATTGCGGGCGAAATGCGCCTCCGGGTCGAAGCCCTGCACTTCGGCCCCGATCTGAACCGACAGGCGATCGAGATCGCGGCAGGTCAGGGGCCCGATGGCGCAGCGACCATCCTGCATGGCTGCGAAAGTCGCGGGCACATCCTTGCCCAGCGGGTTGATTGTGCCCGCCCCCGTGATGACTACGCGCCTCATGCGGCCCGGCGTGCCACCAGTTTTTCCACTTCGGCTATGATCGCACCGACGGACGAAATATCAAAGCCCGGCTGTTCGGGGGTGTTGGCGTTGAACGGGACGGTGATGCCGAAGCTTTCCTCAATCCCGAAAATACATTCGACCACGCCAAGACTGTCGATGCCCAGATCGACCAGTCGGGAGTCGCGCGTGATATCGCCCGGCTCCAACATCGCCTGTTCCGCAATAATCGCGATCACGCGTTCGGCAATCATATCGATCTCTTGCATGATATCGAGTCCCATGGGAGGCGCTCCTGTCTATTGACCCCGCCTCTTTCTCTGCCTGAACTGTAACAGTTTCGTAACAGCGGGCAACTCAAAATCTCGCGCGTGCGGCAAAAGAGGGCACCATCTCTGCGGCCCTCCGCCGTTCTCAGATCCGCAGCTCGTCCCGCACCGCCCCTGCCCGGCGCAAGGCATCGAAGATCTTCGCGTCGCGCCCATACATGTCGTTGCGGAAATTCAGCTCGCCCCGGACATTCGTGAAGGCTGTGCGATAGACCAGATGCACCGGCACAGGGTCGTCCAGATAGACGCGGGTCTGCTGCCCGGAATTCAGGACGCGATGATACAGCCCTTGCGGATCATCGGTCTGGCGCGACAGCAATTCATAGGCAAAATCGCGCGGATCGTTCAGCCGGATGCAGCCTGAGGAATGTGTGCGTACCGTGGTCCGGAACAGGTGCCGCTCGGGCGTATCATGCAGGTAGATCGCGTAAGGGTTGGGAAACATGAATTTCACCTCGCCCAGCGCATTGCTTGGCCCAGGGGGCTGGCGCACGTTGAAGGGGAAATTCGCGGGCGTGTAGCGCGAGAAATTGATCGATTCGCGGGGCACGACCCGACCGCGCGCATCGACGACCTGCAAATGCCGCGCGCCCCCTGACGCGAGCGCGCCCCAATATGATCGCGCCAGAATCGATCGCGGCAGGGTCCAGTCGGGGTTGATCTCCAGATAGGTCATGCGATCCGAGAATTCCGGCGTCTGGCGATCATCCGCCTGCGCACCGACAACCGAGACCGTCTCGAAAGTTACCTGATCATGATCAATGATCTTCGAGGTGAAATCCGTCAGATTGACCCAGATATGCCGGTCGCCACGCGGGATGTTCAGCCAGCGTTCGCGCTCCATGGCTACGATCACGGATTTCAACCGCTCTTCGGGGGGGACATTCATCGCGCGGACCGTGGCCGGTCCGGCGATGCCATCCGCCTCGATCCCGTGATTGATCTGGAAATTCATCACGGCCATCTGCAGTGCCGAATCATAGCTTGCGGCAGCGGAACGCTCCAGATAGCCCATCGCGATCAGCCGGTTGCGCAGCGCGATCACCTCTGAACCGGATGTGCCGGGGGTGAAACGTGCTTCGGGAACACGCGCCCCCCAGCCCCCCTGCGCAATCACCTGCTCAAGCTCCTTGCGCGCACGCAGCAAACGGCCATATTCGGGAGCGACCGGGATCAGGTTGCGCAAAACCGAAGTGGCGGGGGAGTCGCGCAGCGCGTGCAACAACACCTCCGGGTCCGGGCGCGGCAGGACGCGAACAATACTGCGGTCAATCGTGCGCGGGTCCAGCACACCACTGGTGATATCGCGTGCATATTGCAGGAAAACCTTGGTCACTTTCGCTTCAAGCAGACCCCGGTCACGTTCGCTTTCAACCTGTTCAAACGCTGCAATCAGGCCCGGCAGATCGTAGCGCGCCACAGGCAAGCCATGATCCGGCGCCCGTGACAGGGCATTGAGCAGCGCTTCGCGCCGCGCGGCACTGTCCTCGCCGGTCCAGAGCGGTGCGTAATCCGTATCGCGATAGAACGCGGACAGCTTGCTGTTTTCGGAAACCTGCTCGGCCAGCGCCTGCCTGAAGGCGGGGAAGTGCTGCGCCTGGACAGATTCGGCAAATCCAAGAGTTAATACAAGCGCGAGTGCCGGAACCAACCGCGTGCCAGTCCCTCTGCGCTGCTTTCCGAAAAAATTCAGCATTTCACATCCCTTAATGCACAGACCGCAATCTAGGCAGATTATCGCTCAAGGCGTCCATTCACAAGCGCGCGAGCGGAAACAACGGGTTTCGGGCGTGATATTCAGGTTTCGTGAAGGATTTTGCTCTAACCAAATGGTCATGACGTATCGACATCTTCATACATCCTCGCTCCAGCGCCCCTATGCTTCGACAGAAAACCGGCAAAATTCCGCTCAAGACAGCGTGCCGGACAGGCAGTCGTCAGGAAAGCCCTTGGGCAAGCTCGGTTTTTATGGCACCAAATCTGCGCGAGGCAGTGACTGCCAGAGAACAGGGACCGTGCCGAAGATCCGCCAAGACGGCATTGCCGCAAGGACGGGCACGATACAGGGACAAAGGACAAGCCGTTTCATGCATGATGCAGCAACGACTTCCGTGACCCGCCGCGCGATCCTCGGAGCGTTTGCGGCGACAGCGATCAGTGCAGCACCATTTTTTCCCGGTGTGACCGCCTATGCGCGTGGTTCGGGTGATATTCGCCGGATACGCTTCTATTCTGGTCGAACCGGTGAGAACATCAACATCATCTACTGGATTGATGGCAAGTATGTTCCTGAATCCTTGGGCGAAATCAATCACTTCTTCAGGGATTGGCGCAATAATCAGGTCCATAACATCGACGCGCGCACCATCGACTTTCTGGCCGCGACACATAATATCCTGCGGGTCAGCGAACCCTATATGCTGCTGTCGGGCTACCGCTCGCCTGCAACCAATGCGATGTTGCGTGCGCGCTCGCGCAACGTAGCGCAGGACTCACTGCATCTGCGCGGTCAGGCGGCGGATGTGCGCCTGAATTCGCGTTCGGTCAGCCAGATCGCGCAGGCAGCTATCTCCTGCAATGCCGGGGGCGTCGGGCGCTATTCAGGATCGAATTTCGTCCATTTCGATTGTGGTGCGAACCGGTCCTGGGGGCGGTAACGCAGGACGCGCACCGCACGCAGGACTCGATCAAAGCCTTGGAAACATGCTTGTTCAGGCCAATGAACAGCGTGGAATTTCCGGCAAATGCTTCACACCCCGTTTACCTGTACAATGCTAGGATTGCCCGAAACCCTGTTCGGTGCATATAGTCCGGATTGACGGGTCTGCGACAGAAAGTTCCGGCGCAGGTCCTACAGGCAATTATCGGTATTGTGCCATTTGCTTCGGCAAACTGGCCAGCAAGGCGTGCAGGCATGTTGGAATTTGAAAATGTCAGCAAATCCTTCTGGACGGGATCACAGCGCAAGATCATTCTTGATGATGCCAGCTTTACTGTTCGGCGCAGTATGAATCTGGGGATCCTCGCGAAGAACGGGACAGGCAAGACCACAGTCATCAACATGATGGCCGGACTGGAAAAACCCGATGAAGGGCGCATCCATCGTCGTTGCAGCGTTTCATTCCCGCTTGGTTTCATGGGCGGGTTGGACACCAAGCAGTCGGGTACGGAAAATGTGCGCTACATCGCGTCGCTCTACAGTCTGGACCCGGATGAAGTCGAAGCGTTCTGCCGTTGGCTCTGCGATATTGGCGAATATTTCAGCATGCCCATCGGCACCTACAGCCAGGGGATGCGCGCGCGTCTTTCCCTTTCGCTTATGCTGGCGATGAATTTCGACCTTTATCTTGTCGATGAAGGTATGCCATCGACAACCGATGTTGCGTTCAATCGACGGGCAGGCGCGGTCATGCGCGAAAGATTTGAGTATTCCACGCTGGTGATCGTGTCACATCAGATGGAAATTCTGCAAAAATTCTGCAATTCTGCAGCCGTCCTCTGCGATGGGAAGTTGTTTTTCTTCGACACACTCGAAGAAGCCAAGGAACTTTATGACTACACAAGTTAAATCCAAGCGCTTCCGTCTGCGCCGCACGTCCTCTGCGCAGGACAATGTCACGACCCCGCCAGACCGGCCGTCGCAGGACATGTCGTCGCGCAATTCGCCCTTCATGGCCCCGGCGCAGATTTACGATGCGGAACTCGCGGATGAGGACAACCCCGATACATCCGTCCCGCCTGCAGAGGCCGGAGCCGAGAGAGTCGCTGTTGCGCCGGTGCAAATCCGCAAGGAACCACGCACCGTACCAGCGAACCCCGTCGCTGCGAAAGCCCTGACACTCGGGACACCCCCCAAGGCCGCAGAAGTGGGCGCAAGCTCCAGGCAGGCAGGACGGTCCGATCCCGACAAGCCTGAGAGAGCCCGAGACGCAAAGCCGGTTGCAAAAACCGTCGAGCCCGCAGAGAAACCTGCGCAGGATCAGACCACAAGCACCGATCTGGAAGGCACGCCGAAGGTACTGGATACAATCGACTCCATCCGTGCCGAAGGGTTGACCGCGCGACAGTTGCGTATGGCCATGCGTGTGGCCCAGAAACACGGACTCCGCCCGACCTCGGCGCATGATGCTGTGCTGATGTTGCGCGAGCGGGGGATTGATCCCTTCGCGCGCGGAAAGATGCTGGATCTGGTCGCAACGGATGACCCCGAGCCGAGCCGGGCGCTGACGACCCGGCCAGAATCGGCCCCGGCAATGCGTGAAGAGAGTTCTGACCCGGTTTCCGTCGCCAAGGAACGCATGGCTCGTCTGGCGGCTGACCGCGAAAAGGAATTGCGCAAGGTCCAGCGCGACATCGCCCGGCGCCGTCGCAAAAGGCTGTTGCATCTCGGCGCGCGGCTGCTGGTCTTTGTGACCCTGCCCACCTTCATCGCCACATGGTATTTCTACGTCATCGCGACACCGATGTATGCCACCGAAAGCCAGTTCGTGATTCAACAGGCCGATGGCGGAGCGCCGGGTGATCTGTCCAGCATGTTGCCTTCCGCCGCCGGAATGGGTCTGGGCGGGCAAAATGAAGCGGCCTCGGTGCAAAGCTATCTGCAATCGCGTGCGGCCATGCAGCGCTTGAATCAGGAAGAAGGGTTCAAGGATCATTTCATTGATGAACGTATCGACCTGTTGCGCAGGCTACCCGCCGATGCAACCGACGAAGCCGCTTTCCGGCTGTTCAAACGCCATGTGCTGATCGGATATGACCCGACCGAAGGTGTGGTCCGGCTGGAGGCGATCGCAGCCAGCCCTGAAGACAGCGAGCGTTTTTCACGCGCGCTGATCCGCTTTGCCGAAGAGCATGTCGACATGATGACCCAGCGCCTGCGCGACAGCCAGATGACCGAGGCCCGGCAGAGTCTGGAAGATGCGCAACAAAAGCTGATCGAAGCGCGGCTTGCCGTGGTCGATCTGCAAGAGCGGTCTGCGGTCATGTCGGGCGAGGTTGAATTGTCGCTTCTGTCGCAGCAGATCGGCGCGCTTGAGGCAGAACTGACTCAGACCCGGCTCAGCCTGCAGGAAATCCGCTCGAACCCGCGCCCCAATCCGGCGCGTTTGCAGCCGCTGGAGCGGCGCGAGGAAGCGCTGCGTGCGCAGATCGAGACCTTGCGTGGTTCGATGACGCGCGATTCGAGCGATGGTGTGTCGCTGGCACGGACGCAAAGCCAGTTGATCATGGCCGAGGCCGAAGTGCAGACGCGCGAGATGATGCGCGCGCAGGCGATGCAGCAACTGGAATCTGCGCGGATCGAGGTCAGTCGACAAGTGCGTTATCTTGCCCTCTCGGTCGAACCTGTCGCCCCGGATGAGCCGACCTATCCACGCAAGCTGGAGAATTCTGCGCTGGCCTTTCTGATCTTCTTCGGGATCTACCTGTTTGTCTCGATGACCGGCTCGGTCCTGCGCGAACAGATTTCAGGCTGAAACTGAAGACGACAAGCCCTTTGCGCTGCTGACGCAGGGCAAAGGGCAGGATTACCCTGCGACATAAATGCAAAGAATGGTCAAGCTGGGTGTATTTTTGTTGCTTGGCCCTTCGCGACGCCCTATGTAATGCTGCAATTGCACAATACCGGATGAAATGATCGGAGTGACCCATGCCGCATGATGGACAAGCCTTGCCCGCGCCTGTGATGGCCGACCTTCTGAGCGTGACCCGCGCCGCCCTTCCCCCGGTCGAGGCCGTGCTGGAGCAGGCGCTTGCCGCGATGCGCGCGCGCGTGGCCTCTGGTGGCAAGGTTGATGCGACGCTGCTTGACGCCGATCAATATGCCACGCATGGGCTGGCCTGGCTGGCCACCTATGTCGAAAGCCTGCGCCAGATGCAGGGCTGGGCCGAACGTCTTCAGGAAGAAGGCCGCTTTGGCGAGATGGAGCAGCTGATCCTGCAGATCGGCTTTGGCGAATACCTCAACCAGATCGCAGGCGGCATTCCGATGAATCAGGGCGAGGTCGCGCGCCTGTCGGATATGGGGGTCACGGCGGAACTGGACAGCGGCGCCTGCGCGCAGTTGCGCCGTGAGGGCAATACGGACGCAGCCCGCATGGCTCTGGTCGCGCATATGCGCTCCAACCACGGTCGCGCGACCTTTGGCGCGACGGGCTTGGATGAAGAGCTGGAGATGATCCGCGACCAGTTCCGCCGCTATGCAGATGAGCAGGTAATGCCGCATGCGCATGAGTGGCACCTGAAGGACGAGCTGATCCCGATGGAGGTGATCGAGCAACTCTCCGAGATGGGCGTGTTCGGTCTGACGATCCCCGAGGAGTTCGGCGGGCTGGGGATGCCCAAGGCCGCGATGGTGGTGGTGTCCGAAGAACTCTCGCGCGGCTATATCGGGGTTGGGTCTCTCGGCACACGCACCGAGATTGCCGCGGAACTGATCATCTGTGGCGGCACGCAGGAGCAGAAGGAACAATGGCTGCCGAAGCTGTCCAGCGGTGAAATCCTGCCAACAGCGGTGTTCACCGAACCCAATACCGGCTCGGACCTTGGAAGCCTGCGCACCCGCGCGGTGAAAGAGGGCGAAGACTGGGTGATCAATGGCAACAAGACCTGGATCACCCACGCGGCGCGCACCCATGTCATGACCGTGCTGGCGCGCACCATTCCTGACACCAAGGATTATCGCGGGCTGTCCATGTTTCTGGCGGAAAAGACGCCCGGCACGGATGAAACGCCTTTTGTCGATCCCGGTCTTTCTGGCGGCGAGATCGAGGTGCTCGGTTATCGCGGCATGAAGGAATACACGGTCAATTTCGACGATTTCAAGGTCAAGGGCGAGAACCTGCTGGGCGGGGTCGAGGGTCAGGGCTTCAAGCAGTTGATGCAGACTTTCGAATCGGCACGCATCCAGACGGCTGCCCGCGCTATTGGTGTGGCGCAAAATGCGCTGGAAGTGGGGATGCAATATGCCGAGGATCGCAAGCAATTCGGAAAATCCCTGATAGAATTCCCGCGCGTCGGCGCGAAGCTGGCGATGATGGCAGTCGAGATCATGATTGCGCGGCAACTGACCTATTTCAGCGCGCGCGAGAAGGATGCGGATCGCCGCTGCGATCTGGAAGCGGGTATGGCGAAGCTTCTGGGCGCGCGTGTGGCCTGGGCCTGTGCGGATAACGCACTGCAAATCCACGGCGGTAACGGTTTTGCGCTTGAATATCAGATCAGCCGCATCCTGTGTGACGCCCGCATCCTCAATATTTTCGAGGGCGCTGGCGAAATTCAGGCGCAGGTTATCGCGCGCCGTCTGCTCTGATATCCCCGCCTGTGCCCTGGGGCACAGGCAGCGCCCATGAGGCGCATGGGCGGGCGGGTGGGCGCCGAATGGGCGCTTACCCCCTCACAACATCGGGCGCTGCGTCAGGATCCTGGGCATCGCCTTCTTCACCTTGAAAAATCCGGATGTCGCATGGGGCCAAACCGCCCTGTCCCAGCCGCGCTGCCATTCGCAAAGCGCAATCCCTTGCGCCGCAAGTCCGGGGCCAGCCGCATCAAGCCAGTCCCGCAAAGGTCCGCAGGGCACATATCCCGTCACGATCTGTCGCGCCCCGGCCTCCGCAGCCCATGCCGCGAGATCCCCCGGAGCACCAGCCTCGCGGGTCTCGCATGTGACGCCCAGACGATTTGCTGAATCGCGCAGCGCCTCTGTCTCGAACCTCTGCACCTTGCCCGAGACCATCCCCGGAGAGCGCAAATGCGAGGCGACCAGCGCGACCGTCCCGCGCAGATCCAGACGCCCGGGCTGGAAATCTTCAGGACAGCACTCTTCTTCGGTCAGCAACAACAGGCCCGGCGCATCTCTGTCAGGAAGTGCGGGGACGCGTAGCGGTGACAGGGGCGGCAATCCCTCGGGTTCGGTTGCCTCCAGCCCTTCGCTGACCACGGCCAGATCGCTGTCGCGGGGGGCAAAGCGCTGGTTGGTGAATTTGGCGATGTTCCACGCTTTCGCCTCGTAGAACTTGCCGCGCGTATGCAGGCCCGCCACCCAGCGCCAACTCAGCGTGTTCGAGGCCGGATCCCCGTCGAGAAGATGGCGATAAAAGAAATCCGCCCCCAGCCGCCAGGGCAGACGCAAGGTAAAAATCCAGATCGAGGCAAACCACATTCGCGCGTGATTGTGCAGATATCCCGTCTCCACCAGTTCCCGCGACCAGGCATCGAAGCAGCCGAGTCCGGTCTGTCCGGCCTCGGCCAGTGCAACCGCACGGCGCAGGCTCCGATTCTGTTCCAATGCCTGCAAGTCGCGCAAAAGCCCTTCGCGATAGCTGGACCAGATGCCGGGGCGGTGTTCCAGCCAGCCCTTGAAATAGCCGCGCCACAGCACTTCCTGCAGGAATTTTTCCGCGGCCTCTGCACCATGTGCGTCCAGCGCCGCCGCGACCACTTCTTCTTCCAGCACCAGTCGACGGCGCAGATAGGGCGACAGACCGGACACATCCTTGTGTCGGTCTGGTCCCGGATCGAAATTGCGCCCTGACGCATAGTGCTTGCCCATGCGCGGCGTAAACGCCGTCAGTCGTTTCAGCCCCGCCGCCCGCGTCGCTTCAAGGATCTGCATGATGTTGCCCTGATACTCCCTGAAAGCGCAGATAGCGCTCACAGGCCGGGCTTCAATTCCGCGTGACTATCTTCGGCCAAACAGTTTCTCGATCTCTGTCAGCGACAGCGTGACCGAGGTGGGTCGCCCGTGATTGCACTGGCCGGACAAGGGTGTGGCTTCCATCTCGCGCAGGAGCGCGTTCATTTCCTCGACCCGCATCACGCGGCCCGAGCGTACCGAACTGTGACAGGCCATGCGTGACAGGACTGCATCGATCCGCGACTCCAGCCTCGCACTGTGGCCCTGATCGGCGAATTCATCCAGAATATCGCGGATCAGCCCGCGCACATCGATCTGGCCCAGAATCGCAGGGGTTTCGCGCACCATGATGCTGGAGCCGCCAAAGCCCTCGATCACCAGACCCAGACGCGCCAGATCCGGGGCGAGCGCCAGCATCTGTCCGGCTTCCAGACTGGACAATTCCACGATTTCGGGGATCAGCAGGGCCTGCGCCGCGACCCCATTTTCTGCGCGCTGACGCTTCAGCCGTTCATACACCAGCCGTTCATGCGCCGCATGGGCATCGACGATCACCATGCCGTCGCGGGTCTGGGCAATGATGTAATTCTCATGGATCTGTGCACGCGCCGCCCCCAGCGGGGCCTCAACTGTCTCTGGCGCGACAGGCTCGTGGCGGGCAGAGACGGTTTCAGGGCCAGACCAGAGCGCCGGGGCCTCGTCAAATGCCTGCGGGGCCTGAAGCTGATACGCGCTGCGCATGGCCTGCCCGGAGGGGCGGTCCATCTGGTAGCTGCGTGCCGGATGCGGCTGCATCGCGCCCAGCAACGCACCTGCGACCGTGCTCGATGCCCTGTGCCCTGCCCCCGCCAGCGCGTGCCGCAACCCGCTGACGATCAGCCCGCGCGCAAGGCCGGGATCGCGGAAGCGCACCTCGGATTTCGCCGGGTGCACATTCACATCGACCAGTTCGGGCGCACAGGTCAGGAACAGCGCCACGACCGGGTGGCGGTCGCGCGAGAGCACATCCGCATAAGCCGCGCGCAGCGCGCCCAGCAGCATCTTGTCGCGCACGGGGCGGCCATTGACGAACAGATATTGCGCGACCGCCGCCCCGCGCGAATAGGTGGGAAGTGCGGCAAAGCCCGTCAGGTGCAACCCTTCGCGTTCCGCATCGATGCGCAGCGCATTTTCGGTAAAGTCGCGCCCGATCACGCTGGCCATGCGTTCTTCCAGCGCGTCAAACAGCGCCCCTTGCGCGGCATCGGCGCGGAAGATCTCGCGCGGGGTGTCGCTTGAGACATCGGCGAGCGTGAAGCTGACATAGGGTTCCGCCAGCGCAAGTCGCTTGACCACATCGGCAATTGCCTGCGCTTCGGCCCGGTCAGAGCGCATGAATTTCAACCGCGCGGGCGTGGCGTAGAACAGGTCGCGCAGGCTGACGGTCGTGCCAATTCGTGCGGCCTCTGGCCGCACGGCCCCCATACGCCCGCCTTCGACCGAGATGCTGGCCCCCTCTTCGCCCGCCGCGCGGGTGGTGATCGACAGCCGCCCCACAGCGCCCAGCGAGGGCAGCGCTTCACCCCGGAACCCGAAGGAATGGATATTCAGCAGGTCCGACCCGTCGATTTTTGATGTGGCATGGCGTGACAGCGCCAGCGGCAGGTCCGCGCCGCGCATGCCGTGGCCATCATCCGTGACGCGGATCAGCGTCTTGCCGCCATCAGCATAGGCGATCTCGATCCGGGTCGCGCCTGCATCCAGCGCATTTTCGACCAGTTCCTTGACGGCAGAGGCCGGGCGCTCGACCACTTCACCCGCCGCGATGCGGTTGACAGCCGCTTCGTCAAGCTGGCGGATTTCCGGGCGTATGTTGCGGTCAGGGGCATTCATGCCACATGATGTAGCATGAATGCCCTTGCCCTGCCAAGCTAGTTCAGACCGACGGGCTGGCCCACGACGACGAAAAACAGTGCTTCCGGGTCATAGAGGCGCGCGGCCATCGCGTTCACCTGCTCCAGCGTCAATTCGCGGATCAGGTCATTGCGGATATTGACGTAATCCTCGTCAAAGCCCTGATATTGCATCGAGGCCATGATCGAGGCGATTGAGGCATTGCCGTCAAAGCGCAGCGGATAGGCCCCGGTCAGATAGGTCTGGATGCGGTCCAGTTCCTCGGCTGTGATCCCGTCGCGGGCCATGCGTGCCCATTCTTCACGCAGTAGCTCTATTACTATCTCAACATTGGCATTATCCGTGGACAGCCGCCCCTGATAGCTTTCACCCAAAGCACCAGATGAAAGAAATGCGCCAATTCCGTAAGTAAGCCCGCGCTCTTCGCGCAAGGACCGCATCAGCCGCGTGCCGAAACGCCCGCCCCCGAATACCTCATTTACAACAAAGGCCGTCAGGAAATCGGGATCGTCGCGCGCAATCCCGTCATGGCCGAAAGCAACTACCGATTGCGGCCCGTCAAACGGGATGATGTCCAGCCCCGGCCCGGCAAGAAATTCCGCATGGTCCGGGATGGGCGCACCTGTTTCCGGAATCCCCTCGAACAACCGGTCCAGAAGCGCTGACAGTTCCTCGGGCGCGATATCCCCGGCGGCACCGATGAACACCCGGTCGCGCGCAATCGCACCCTGATGCGCGTCCAGCAATGCGGCACGATCCAGTGCGGCCACAGTTTCCGGCGTCCCATTGGTTTCGCGCCCGTAAGGATGATCGCCAAACGCCGCGCGGGCAAAAGCACGCGAGGCCAGCGTGTTGGGGTCGAGGCTTTCACGGCGCAGACTGGCCAGAACCTGCCCGCGCACACGCTCGATGGCGCTTTCGTCGAAACGCGGTTCGGTCAGAGCAAGGCGCAGATGGTCGATCACGGCCTCTGCGTCCTCGGTGAGGAAACGCACTGACACCGATACCGAATCGCGCCCCGAGCTGAAGCTGATCCGGGCGGCGAGTTCTTCGGTGCGCGCGGCGAAGGCTTGTGCATCCAGATCGCCCGCGCCTTCTTCCAGAAGCGCGGTCATCAGGTTCACCGCACCGGCCTGGGCGTCGCTTTCAATCGTGGCCCCGCCTGCAAAGATCAGTTCCAGTGCGACGAAGGGGATAGAGCGTTCCTCGACCAGCCAGGCGGTCAGACCAGTGTCTGAGGCAACAGGCGTGATGTCCACTTCCGCGCGCAGCGGGAAGGCGACAAGCAGGAAAATCGCGATCAGGCGTTTCATCAGTTCACCTCGGTCGACTGGGGGCGGATCAGATGGCCGGTGACAGAAGCGCGACGATCCAGCAATTCACGCCCTGCGGCAATCACCTGTTCCGGGGTCACGGCTTCCAGCGCATCGATCCAGCCCTCGACATCCTCGACTGTCAGGCCGATGCTCAGGCCGGTGCCGTATTGGCGCGCGCGAGACTGGGTGTCATCCAGCCCGTAGATTTCCGACGCCCGGATCTGACGGCGGACACGCTCGAACTGCTCCAGATCGACACCATTTTCCAGAAACTCGGCAAAAACACGGTCCATCGCCGCCTCGGCTTCGTCAAGCGAGACCCCTTCGACCGGGGTAATGCCCAGCATGAACATGCCATAGTCGCGCATCATTCCCATGTAGCTGGCCCATGCAGAAAGCGCGATGCCTTCTTCAAAGTTCAACTGTCGCTCCAGAACCGAAGTCGTGGCCGATCCGCCCAACAGGGCCGCGAGCATCTGCAGCGCGGCGGCCTCTGCCTGATTCCCGCTGCGGCGTGGGGGAACAAGGTATACTCGGCTGACATAGGGGTTACTGACGCGCGCATCTTCCATCACCAGCCGACGCTCGGCCAGATGGGGCGGCTCTGACGGGCGGACGACTGGTGCAATCGCCGGATTGGCCGGGATCGGGCCATAGATGGTTTCGGCAAGGGCAAGTGCCTCTGCCGTGTCCACATCGCCTGCAATGACAAGAATGGCATTATTCGGCCCGTAATGGGTGGCGTAGAAGTCCATTGCCATCTCGCCGGTCAGGGTTTCCATCTCATGCCGCCAGCCAATGATCGGCACACCATAGGGGTGGGATTTGAAGAGTGCCGCCAGGAGCGCCTCATTGAACTGCGCACCGACACGGCTTTCCAGCACCTGACCGCGCTCTTCGAGAATCACATCACGCTCGGGCCGCCATTCGGCCTCGGTGAAGGACAGGTTCTGCATGCGATCGGCTTCCATCTCCATCATCAGCGCCAGCCGGTCAGAGGCGACGCGCTGGAAATAGCCCGTGTAATCCCAGGAGGTAAACGCATTGTCGCGCCCGCCATTGGCTTCGACCACAGCGGAAAATTCACCGGGCGCCTGATTTTCCGTGCCCTTGAACATCAGATGTTCAAGGAAATGCGCGATCCCCGATTGCAAAGGCGGCTCATCGGCCGCCCCCACAGGATACCAGACCATATGCACGACAACGGGCGCGCGGCGATCCTCGATCACCACGACTTCCAGCCCGTTGTCGAGCGTGGCATGGGTGACGGGGCTGGCCTTGGCGACAGCAAGGCTGCTCACCACCATCAGCGCCGCAACGAACAGCTTGCGCGCGAACATCTTCATCCTCCGAAAAGAGTTTCCCGGCAAGCTACTGACTTGGCGGCAGGATTCAACCCCGCCCACGCAAGCGTGAGCGGGGTGCGGGATCATTCGACCGTAATAGTGATCACCTCGGACATGATCGGCGGATCATGCGGGACGTGGTTGTGATCGCCCATCAGCAGGAACATCGTATGTGTGCCTGCGGGCAGGTCGAGTGTGACTTCGGTCTGGCCGCCGCCGAAATGGCGGTGCTGGTCATCGGCTGGCAGGCCGTATTCCATTTCGACCTCGGCCGGGTCAACATTGATCAGCAGATGATGATGGCCGGTATTGGGCCATTCAACATTGGCCGGTGCTATCCCGATGCCGCGCGCGCCGAAATGCAGGGTGACGGGGTTCGACACGGTTGCGCCATCTTCCAGCCCGATGAAATAGACCATAGCCCCTTCTGGCGCGGGGGTCCTGGCCATATCACCATGGTCATGGCTATGGCCGTGACTGTCAGCGAACGCGGCAGTAGATGCAAAGATCAGGCTCGTGGCCAGCACAGATAATCTGTTCATGACTTTCCTCCCATATGCAGCGAAATGCTACAACAGTGAAGATAGCGCGGTTTATATCGCGATAAAGCCTTACCGGGTTTGTCAGTCGGCAGGAGGCGGCGGGGCCGTTGGCGTGCGCACTCCCGCGCGGCGCCAGCGTTCAAGTTCCGCATATTTGTCGAGCCACATGAACTCATAGGCATTGTGGTAAACATTGACCGAGAAAACCCGTTCCAGAAGCCGCCCGCGATTGCGCTGCCGATGCGCCAGATCTTCGGCGGCAAGCTGGTCACGGATCGCAGCATCGCGCCCGAAGCGGCTGGCATGGTTGACGATCCCGCCATCCACAGCGCCCGGAGCCATCGCGGCTGCCGGATTGCCGCCCAAGGCGCGGGCGATATCAGCCGCAGGCTGGGGGTCAACCCGGTTCACGCCACCCGGATTGGGCGGCGGCAGGGCTGTCAGACTCGGAGGCAATTCGAGCGGTCGTGTCGGCAGGATCGAAAACTCGTCTGGTCCACGTTTCTCGGCACCTGCATGCATCAGGATCGGGTTATCCGGGTCCGAACAGGCCCCGAGAGTCAGGGTTGCAACGCCCAAAGCGGCGAAGATCACCTGTCTGACTGCCATCTAGACCCCCTTTGTCAACTCGTCCGGCGCTTTGGTCTTAGCCTATTCCGCAGGCCGCGTCACGCCCTGCCGTCATCTTTTCAGCCTGCCATGTTTCCGCTGTCTTAGCTGTTCCGACGGTCGCTCTTGCGCCCTGAAAACAGGATGAGCGCGAAGGCGCCGGCAAAAATCGCGGCATCTGCAATGTTGAAAGAATACGGATTTCTGAACCCGCAACAAGACATGTTGATGAAATCAGCAACTGCGCCCCAGCGGATGCGGTCGATCACATTGCCCAGCGCGCCCCCGATCAGAAGCCCGGCCCCGATCTGCATCATGGCCGTGGCTCCTTCGCGCCGGACCCAGACCCAGACCACCGCGCAGATGACCAGTGCCAGAGCGATCAGGAACCAGCGCATCACATCACTGTCTGACCCGAACAGGCCGAAATTGATGCCGCGATTCCACGCCATCGCGAAAACCAGATAAGGATCGAGAACCGGGATATAAAGCCGCTGATCGAGCGCCATGCGCTCGATCACCCACCATTTGCTGGCCTGATCGGCGACCAGTGTCAGCAAGAGTGTTCCGACCGCGATCCGCATGCGCCTAGTGCCGGAAATGGCGCTGGCCGGTAAAGACCATCGCCAGCCCTGCCGCATCGGCGGCCGCGATCACCTCGTCATCGCGCATCGACCCGCCGGGCTGGATGATCGCGGTCGCGCCTGCCTCTGCGGCGGCCAGCAGCCCGTCGGCGAAGGGAAAGAACGCGTCGGAGGCCACGACCGAGCCTTGCGTCAGCGGCGCGGGCAAGCCCAGAACCTCGGCCATGTCGCGGGCTTTCTGCGCGGCGATCCGGGTCGAATCGATCCGGCTCATCTGGCCTGCACCGACACCCACGGTCGCACCGTCCTTCACATAGACGATGGCATTCGATTTCACATGCTTGGCCACTTTCCACGCGAACAGCAGGTCCGCAAGTTCGGCATCGTTCGGCGCGCGCTTCGTGACCACGCGCAGTTCATCGGGCGAGATCATGCCATTGTCGCGGTCCTGCACCAGAAACCCGCCCGCGACCTGCTTGAAGGCCAGCCCGCCACTGGCCGGATTGGCCAGCCCCGGCGTCGTCAGCAGACGCAGGTTTTTCTTGCTCTGGAAATGCGCGATGGCGTCGTGATTCGCACCCGGCGCGATCACGACTTCGGTGAAAATCTCGGTAATCGCCTGTGCGGTGGCCAGATCCAGCGGGCCATTCACCGCGATGATGCCCCCGAAAGCCGATGTGCGGTCGCAATCATAGGCGCGCTGGTAAGCCTCGGCCAAGGTCGCACCGCGCGCCACACCGCAGGGGTTCGCGTGTTTGATGATCGCGCAGGCCGGGCCATCTGCGGGCAGAAACTCGGACACCAGTTCAAAGGCCGCATCGGTGTCGTTGATGTTGTTGTAGCTGAGTTCCTTACCCTGATGCTGGGTTGCCGTCGCAACACCGGGCCGGTCAGAGCCATCACGGTAAAACGCTGCCGCCTGATGCGGGTTCTCACCATAGCGCAGCGTCTGGGCAATCGTTCCGGCAAAGGCACGGCGGCGCGGCGCGGGGTCGGAAATCGCGCCAGCCATCCATGTGGACACAGCCGCATCATAGGCCGCGGTGCGCGCATAGGCCCGCTGCGCCTGACGCTGGCGGAAGGCAAGCCGGGTCTTGCCCTCATGCGCGTCAAGTTCAGACAGAAGCGGCAGGTAATCCTCGGGGTCGGTGACGACCGTGACAAAGCCATGATTCTTGGCGGCGGCGCGAATCATCGCGGGGCCGCCAATGTCGATATTCTCGATCGCTTCGGCATAACCCGCCCCGCGCGCGACAGTCGCTTCAAACGGATAAAGGTTCACCACCAGCAGGTCGATTTCCTTGATCCCATGCGCCTGCATCGCGCCCATATGCGCCTCGTCATCGCGCAGCGCCAGCAACCCGCCATGCACGCCCGGATGCAGCGTCTTGACGCGACCATCCATCATTTCGGGAAAGCCGGTCAGATCCGACACATCCTGCACGCGCAAACCGGCCTCGCGCAGCGCACTTGCCGTGCCACCGGTCGAGACCAGTTCCACCTTGCGCGCGGCCAGGGCCTTGGCCAGATCAATCAGCCCGGTCTTGTCGGACACGGACAGCAGCGCGCGGCGCAGGGGGGCAAGGTCAGTCATGGGTCATCCTCGGGTCACTCAGAGTTGCGGCACGGCCAGCGGATTGTCCTGTTCCAGATCGCGCAACGCAGTTGGTGTGTCCTGCGCCTTGGCCATGCTCCAGTTGATCTGCGTCGTATCCTCCAGCGCCCGCAAGGACAACACGATCTGTTGGCTGGGACGCGGTTTCAGGCGACCTTTTTCCAGATAGACCGAAGGTGCCAGCGCCATCTCCAGCCCTTCGGCGCGAAACACCCAGATTTCGCCCGAGCGCAAGGCCACCGACACGGCCGTGCCATTCATGTCGAGCGAAGCCTCAACCTCTGGGTGCAGATGGAAGCGCAGCGCAAAGGGCACGCCTGCCCCGCCGCTGCGCGACAGGACTTCACGGAAGCGGTGCTTGTCCGCCTTGGTCATGGCGACCAGCGTATCGGCCCCACTCAGCACCCGCCCGTCCGCAGAGAGATCCAGATAGCGCAGATGCTCCAACCCGTGACTGGCGAGATAGCCGTCATGCGACAGCGCCACCGCGCGCTTGTGGGGCGCGTGGCGCAATTCAACACTGACATGGCGCGGGCCTTCGGCAAGTTCGGGCCGTGCCTTGGACCGCGCTGCAAAACGCGACGAGGAATAGCCCTCGAAAGCCAGTGTGGAATGGGACGCCGTCGCACGGCTGGCGCGATGCCAGTCAGAGCCGAAACTGCGCCCGTCGCCGCAAGACACAATCACCGGACGCCGGTTTGAGGTCAGTTCAAACGCCAGTGTCGAGGCATGGGCCGCCCCGGCGGCGGCGGCAATCGGCGGGGGGGCGGCATCAATGATCGCCGTGCAGCGGCCAGCGGCCAGACGCACATAGCCCATCGCCCGGTCCCCCACGGGACCGAGTCGCTGTGCAGAATGCCGATCATGGATCACCAGTGCTTCGGAAAGCACGCCTTCGGCCCCGCGCCCGCCACCGTGAAACCGCGCAAGCCCGCCATCAGCATGGCGCAGCACGCGCAGACTGGCCGCCATCCGGTCAAGCTGTTCGAGCAGCGCCTTTGGCGGGGTGTGACCCTGATCTGCCAGCGCCTGCGCCGCCCAGCCCAGAAGCTCGAAAACCTGCAGCAATTCTTCGGGATTGCGCGTGGCGATGCCGCCATCCTTGTCGATCAGCGCGGCACTGGCCGCGACCATGTGGCGAGTGACGAAGGGCACAGTCCCTGACAGCCCCTCCAGTGCCAGCGCGGCATAGAGATGGCCCACCTGCGCCTCGATCCGGGGCAAACCGGGGGCCGCACGCGCAGCACGGCGGGCAAGGTAATCGGCATGCAGCCCGATGCTGTGCAAGAGCCGCGCCTGATCCGCCGCCGCCATCCCCTGCAGCAGAAACAGCGCATGCGCGATCATGCGGATCACGCGCCGGCCTGCAAGCCCCGGCACCCAGCCCGGCCCGGCCCCGCGCCCGAATCGCGTGATCCAGTCCAGCACGCCCGATTGCGCCAGTGCCCGCGCGCTGCCATCCCCCACAACCGCCAGATGGTCCAGCCATTCGAACCCGTGCAGGGCATCGACCGCCTCTGGGCTATGCGCGGTGAAGGGAACGCGACCGGGGGTTTCGATCAACTCGCCCGCGATCAGGAAATTCCCGGCAATCATCTGCCGCCCGCGCGCATATTGCCCGATCATGCGCGGCTCGGGGTTCGACACCAGCACCGAAGGGCCGACCCGTGCCGCGCGCCAACGCACCAGAAGCCGGTCTATCAGCCGGACAGGCGTGGTTCCGCTGGGGCTTGGCTCGGTCACTGTGGCAGCGCCTCTCGGACAGATGGGCCGCGTTCATGTTGCGGTCAGTGCTTCCCAGATACCTATATCTGGCCAAGCGGGCAAGGATTCGCCGCGCAGGGCAGATCAGGCGCGACGCTCAGGCCACATGAGCAAGGGCGGCGATGAAAAACCCGTCCATCCCGCCGCGCTCTGCCCAGAAATCGGGCCGGGTGCGCAGCGCGCCCGCGACCTCCGCTTCGGGGGGTAGTCCGGCGATGGTGATGGGCAGCAAACGCGCGCTATGGCGGTCGAGCGCCTTGGCGATCTGGTCTTCTCCCTCTGCGGGCAACAGCGAACAGGTGCAATAGACGACGCGCCCGCCGGGCGCGAGCAGCCCTTGCGCCGGGTCAAGCACGCGGTCCAGCAGCGCCGCTTGCAGCGCTTGCAGCGCTTTCACCTCGTCGCGCGACCGGATCAGGGGCAGTTCAGGATGGCGGCGGATCGTGCCTGAGGCCGAACAGGGGGCATCGAGCAGGATGGCGTCAAAGGGCTGATCAGGGCGCCATGTCAGCGCATCTGCCGTGACCAGATCTGCCGCAAGCCCTGTGCGCGTCAGGTTCTCGCGAAGCCGCACCATGCGCGCGTCCGAAATGTCGAGAGCCGTGACCTGCGCCCCGCCTGCGGCCAATTGCATCGTCTTGCCGCCCGGTGCCGCGCAAAGGTCCAGCACACGCAGCCCCGCCACATCGCCCAAAGCCTGCACTGGCAAAGTGGCGGCTGTGTCCTGCACCCAGAACGCCCCCTCGGCATATCCCGGCAGCGCTGTGATCTGGCGATAGTCGTGCAGACGCAGACTCCCGTTGGGAAGTATCTCACCCTCCAGCCCCTCGGGCTGCGCGCCCTTCAAACTCAGATCCAGCGGCGCGGGGGTCTGATGCGCGGCTTCGATCGCCTGCGTCACCTTGGCACCATAAGCGTTCTGCAACGCGCCCCGCAGCCAGTCGGGCAGGCGCGGGACCGGGGTCGCGTCCCACCCCCCTGCCCCGGCCACCTGCCGCAACACGGCATTTACCAGTCCCGCGAGTTTCGGAAATTCCTCGCGCCGCACAAGTTCCACGGCATCATTGATCACCCCATGCGCAGGCGCACCAAGGCCCAGCATCTCGACCACGGCCAGCCGCATGACCCACAGCACCGGTTCGGGCGGGGTCTTGCGCAGGGGGCGGCGCAGCAGGCTGTCGGCCCGGCCATGCTGGCGGAAGGTTTCCAGCGCCAGACGTTGCGCGCGCGCGCGCGCCTCTGGCGGCAGGGCCGCGAAGCTTTCGGGTGGGCGGGCCAGCACTTCGCCAAGGCCAGTGCGGGTTCCGATCACCGTGGCGATCAGGTCGATGGCCGCAATTCGCGGGGCTAGAGAGGGGCTTTGGGGCATGGCGGTTCTTGTCCTGTGATGCCCGCGCGGTATATCACGACCCAAGCAGAGGCAAGGAAAAGCACCATGAGTGACGAAACCGAGACCCCGCCCCAGAGCGAAGAAGAGCGCCGCGCCGCCCTGCCCGAAGTGGCCCGCCGTGCGCTGGAAGAGGCCGATGCGCGGCGCGCGGCGGCGGCTGAAGAACAGCGCCCGGTCGAACTGGGCGGGCGCAAGGGGCCGGAACCAGTGCGCTACGGCGATTGGGAGAAGAAGGGCATCGCGATCGATTTCTGAGCTCAATGGCCTGTAACGATCCGTAGCTTTT